>NZ_JBVPVA010000133.1:0-8672 GCF_055612215.1 Actinomycetospora sp.
CGCGGTTCCCACTCCACTCCTGGGCGCCCCTGGCCCGCGGCCGGTCACCGCGTCGAACACCTCGGGGGCGTGCCCGTCCCGCCGGGGGCCGACGACGGGCGCCGCAACGTGCTCTTCGTGCCCCGCTGACCCCGCACGGCCCCCGCGCGGCGGGGTGCTCCGGGGCCACGCGGCCGGAGAACCCGGACAGGGCACCTGACCTGCGCGGGGCGCCACCGTGATCGTCGGGGGCGCCGGTAGAATCGTGGGGTCGGGACGGTGCACGTCGGCCCCCGGCGGGACGGGCACGCCCCCGAGGTGTTCGACGCGGTGACCGGCCGCGGGCCAGGGGCGCCCAGGAGTGGAGTGGGAACCGCGTGACCGAGACGACGCTGCCTCCGGGTTCGGGCGACCGGATCGAGCCGGTCGACATCCAGCAGGAGATGCAGCGCTCCTACATCGACTACGCGATGAGCGTGATCGTGGGACGCGCGCTCCCCCTGGTGGAGGACGGCCTCAAGCCGGTGCACCGCCGGGTCCTCTACTCGATGTACGACTCCGGCTTCCGCCCGGAGCGCAGCTACGTCAAGTGCGCCCGCGTCGTCGGCGACGTCATGGGCAACTACCACCCGCACGGTGACTCGGCGATCTACGACGCCCTCGTGCGGCTGGCCCAGCCGTGGGCGATGCGCTACCCGCTGATCGACGGCCAGGGCAACTTCGGCTCGCCGGGCAACGACCCGGCGGCCGCGATGCGGTACACGGAGTGCCGGCTCACCCCGCTCGCCATGTCGATGCTCGCCGACATCGACGAGGAGACCGTCGACTTCGTCGACAACTACGACGGCCGCACCCAGGAGCCCGCCGTCCTGCCCGGGCGGGTGCCGAACCTGCTCATCAACGGCAGCGCCGGCATCGCCGTCGGCATGGCGACGAACGTCCCACCGCACAACCTGCGCGAGGTCGCCGAGGGGGCCACCTGGGCCCTCGACCACCCCGAGGCCTCCGAGGAGGAGACCCTCGCCGCGCTCATGGAGCGCATCAAGGGCCCGGACTTCCCGACGGCGGGTCTGATCGTCGGCCACGACGGCATCGAGTCCGCCTACCGCACCGGGCGCGGCTCGGTCCGGATGCGCGCCGTCGTCGAGGTGGAGGAGGACACGAAGGGGCGCACCACCCTCGTCGTCACCGAGCTGCCCTACCAGGTCAACCCGGACCACCTCATCGAGTCGATCGCGACGATGGTCCGCGAGGGCCGGCTGCACGGCATCGCGGAGATCAACGACGAGTCGAGCGACCGGGTGGGGCGCCGCATCGTCATCACCCTGCGCCGCGACGCCGTCGCCAAGGTGGTGCTGAACAACCTCTACAAGCACACGCAGCTGCAGTACAGCTTCGGCGTCAACATGCTGACGATCGTCGACGGCGTCCCGCGCACGCTGCGGCTCGACCAGCTGATCCGCCACTGGGTCCGCCACCAGATCGAGGTCATCGTCCGGCGCACGCGCTACCGCCTGCGCAAGGCCGAGGAGCGGGCCCACATCCTGCGCGGGCTCGCGAAGGCCCTCGACGCGCTGGACGAGGTCATCGCCCTCATCCGGGCGTCGCAGACGGTGGACGTCGCGCGCACCGGCCTCATGGAGCTCCTCGAGATCGACGAGATCCAGGCGCAGGCCATCCTGGACATGCAGCTGCGCCGCCTCGCGGCCCTCGAGCGCCAGAAGATCATCGACGAGCTGGCCGAGATCGAGAACACGATCCGCGACCTGCAGGACATCCTCGACCGACCCGAGCGCCAGCGGCAGATCGTGCGCGACGAGCTCGGTGAGATCGTCGAGAAGCACGGGGACGAGCGGCTGACCCGCATCGTCGGGTACGACGGCGAGGTCGCCGACGCGGACCTCATCGCGGTCGAGGACGTCGTTGTCACGATCACGCGCACCGGCTACGCGAAGCGCACCAAGACCGACCTGTACCGCGCCCAGAAGCGCGGCGGGCGCGGCGTGCAGGGCGCCACGCTCAAGCAGGACGACATCGTCGCCCACTTCTTCGTCTGCTCCACGCACGACTGGCTGCTGTTCTTCACGAACAAGGGGCGGGTGTACCGCGCCAAGGCCTACGAGCTGCCCGAGGCCAACCGCAACGCGCGCGGCCAGCACGTCGCGAACCTCCTCGCGTTCCAGCCCGAGGAGCAGATCGCGCAGGTCATGCAGATCTCGAACTACGAGGCCGCGCCGTACCTGGTGCTCGCCACCAAGAGCGGCCTGGTGAAGAAGTCCCGGCTCACGGAGTTCGACTCCAACCGCACCGGCGGTCTCATCGGCATCAACCTGCGCGACGAGGACGAGCTGGTCGGCGCGGTGCTCTGCTCCTCCGACGACGACCTGCTCCTCGTCTCCGGGGAGGGCCAGTCCATCCGGTTCTCCGCCACCGACGAGGCGCTGCGCCCGATGGGCCGCGCGACCTCCGGCGTGACGGGCATGCGCTTCAACTCCGGCGACCAGTTGCTGTCGCTCGGCGTGGTCCGGGACGGGACGTACCTGTTGGTGGCGACCAGCGGCGGGTACGCCAAGCGGACACCGATCGAGGACTACCCGGTCCAGGGCCGCGGCGGGAAGGGCGTGCTCACGCTGCAGTACGACCGCCGGCGCGGCACCCTCGTCGGCGCCCTGATCGTCGACCTGGAGGACGAGCTGTACGCGATCACCGCCACCGGCGGGGTCATCCGCACCACGGCGAGGTCGGTCCGCAAGGCCGGCCGCCAGACCAAGGGCGTGCGCCTGATGAACCTCGGCGACGACGGCACGCTGCTCGCGGTGGCCCGCAACGCCGAGAGCTCGGCCGACCCGGACGCCGGCGGCCCGGACCAGGCGCCCGACACGCTGATGTGACCACCGGCAGCCCCCGGCTCCTGCCCCCGACGACGAGACGAGCACCGTGAGCACTGCGACACCGGACGAGGACGACGCCCGCGAGAGCGGGGCCGGCGCGGACACCGTCAAGGGCGCCCGTGGTGACACCGCCGCGGACACGGTGGTGACGAAGCCCGCGTCCGACGACGGGTCCGCCCGGACCTCCGAGGGGGTCTCCCGCGGGTCCGACCAGGCCGCCGCGGGCGGACCGCCGCCCCCGTGGCAGCGGGCCGGCTCCCGCAGCGAGGCCGGGTCGCGGCCGCCCGAGGGTGACCAGCGCGCGGCGGCGCGCCCGAGCCCGGCACCGGCCGGGGACCGTCCGGCGACGCCCCCGTCCGGGACGCCGCGCCCGGGGCCGCAGTCGGCGCCCGGCGGGTCGGCCCCGCCCGGTGGGCCGCGGCCCACGTCGCCGCCGAGCGGTCCGCTGCCCACGCAGGGCCAGGGACAGGGCCGCGGTCAGGGCCAGAACCAGGGCCAGGGCCAGGGCCAGGGTCCGCGCCGCTCGAACACCGCCCTGATCGACGCGCCGACCAACCAGCTCTCGCCCGAGCAGCTCGGGATGCGCAACCGGGAGCGGTCGGAGCCCGAGCCCGACCTCGACGATCTCGACGACGACCTCCCCACCGCCCGGCCGTCACCGCGGGGCAAGGTGCCGCGGCGGGCGAGCCTGCAGGTCAAGCGCTTCGACCCGTGGTCGGTGCTGAAGCTGGCACTGGTCCTCGGGGTCGCGCTGTTCTTCGTGTGGATGTTCGCGGTCGGCGTGCTCTACGCCGTGCTCGACGGCATGGGGGTCTGGGCGCAGCTCAACGGCACCTACCAGGACCTCACGTCCGACACCGGTGGTGGCGGCGGGCAGCTGATCACCGCCGGCGGGGTCTTCGGGGTCGCGGCGATCGTCGGGGTGGTGAACACCATCCTGTTCACCGCGCTCGCCAGCGTCTCGGCGTTCATCTACAACATCTCCGCCGACGTGGCCGGCGGCATCGAGGTCACGCTCTCCGAGCGCGACTAGGCCGGTCGGCGGCCGCCACCCCGGTGGCGGCCGCGCCCGACGCCCTCCGGTAATCTGGACCGGCCACCGCGCGGGGGCCCATAGCTCAGTTGGTTAGAGCGCGTCGCTGATAACGACGAGGTCGCTGGTTCAAATCCAGCTGGGCCCACCGGTACGAAACCCCCCACGACGTCGAACGGCCCCGGAGCACCGCGCTCCGGGGCCGTCGTCGTGCGGGCGTCGTCAGCCCGAGAACGCGGCCGCCGAGGACCCGTTCTTGCCGCGGGCCTCCCAGGCCTCGACCACGTTGTTGGGCACGCGGCCCCGGTCGGACACCTCGAAGCCCTCGGCGCGGGCCCAATCCCGGATCTGCTTCGAGGTCTCGCGGTCGTAGCCGCCGGGCGAGGTGGCCCGGGGCGTCCCCGTCCCGGCGCCGCCGGAACGACGGCGGGCGCCGGCGGACGACGACGACGCGCGGCGCCCCCCCGTGCGCCGGGCCGCCGCGACGTACTGCGCGAGCGAATCACGCAGTTCTGCACTGTTCTTCTCGTCGAGGTCGATCTCGTAGGTCACACCGTCGAGCGCGAACTCGACGGTGGTGATGTCCTCGGACTCCTCGCCGGTCAGGTCGTCCACCAACGTGACGACGGTCTTCTGGGCCATCCGGCGTACTCCTCGGTTCGCGGGGGAATATCGTCCGGAATCACTTCCGGACGCCATTCACATTAGCAGCGAATCGGGAGAAGGCGAGCGCCGGGCGGGGTATCACTCGACAGTGGCAGAGAAATGTGCTCCGAGACCGGCGAGGCCGCCACCGAAGACGCCCTCACCGAAGAACTCGACGAGCTGATCGACGTCGTCGGCGTCACAGTCGAAGACGACTCCCCACTCGACGAAGGATTCGCCCGTCGTGGTCACCGGCACCACCCGCATGGTCGAGCGATAGAGGCGGACCGGGAACGGCGAGGTGAGGATTTCGTACGTCAGCGTCCGCGTGGTGTCGGACAGGGCGACGAGGACCTCGCGGACCTCGCCGCCGTCGTCGAGGGTCAGGTGGCGTACGGCGCCGACGGAATCGCCCGGCGTCTCGAGCTCGCAGGACCGGATCCCGGGGTGCCACCGGGGAATCCCGTTGAAGTCGCGCACGACCGCCCAGACGGCGGCGGCGTCGGCCGGGATGATCGCGGACGCGAAGGCCTCGGGCATCAGGACTCCTTCTGGTCGGGACGGGCGACCGACGCCCGGATCCGGGTGAACTCGCGCGTGCGGGCCGTGAGCGCTTCCTCGGTAGGCAGCCGCTCCATGCTGCTGGCCCCGTAGAACCCGTGGCAGGTCCGGGTGCGCTCCAGGACGTACGCGGCGTCCTCGGGGGCCGACACCGGCCCGCCGTGCACCAGCACGAGCACGTCGTCGCGCACCTCGCGGGCGGCGGCGGCCCACTCGTCGACGAGTGCCACGCAGTCGTCGAGCGACTTCGCGGTCCCGGCGCCGATCGACCCGCCCGTGGTCAGGCCCATGTGGCAGACGACGACGTCCGCGCCGGCCTCGGTCATCGCCCGGGCGTCCGCCGAGGAGAACACGTACGGCGTGGTGAGCAGATCGGCGTCGTGGGCCGCGGCGACGAGGTCGACCTCGTGCGCGAACCCCATCCCGGTCTCCTCGAGATTCGCGCGGAAGACCCCGTCGATGAGCCCGACCGTGGGGAAGTTCTGGATGCCGGCGAATCCGAGGTCGCGCAGCTCGCGCAGGAATCGGTCGCGCAACAGGAAGGGGTCGGTGCCGTTGACCCCGGCGAGCACGGGAGTGTGGGAGACCACCGGCAGGACCTCGCGGGCCATCTCGACGACGATCTCGTTGGCGTTGCCGTAGGCCAGCAGGCCGGCGAGCGAGCCGCGGCCCGCCATCCGATATCGGCCCGAGTTGTAGATGACGATCAGGTCGATCCCGCCCGCCTCCTCACACCGGGCCGACAATCCGGTGCCGGCACCGCCGCCGACGATCGGCTCGCCCCGCGCCACCTTCTCGCGGAGGCGGGCCACGATCTCGGCCCGATCCGGGACCGTGCGTCCGTCCGTGCCCATGGGTCTCCTCTCAGCCGGTGTGGTTCTCACTCGGCGATCGCCTGCAGTTCCGCGACGAGGCGCGTCGCGAACTGCGGGTCGTTGACGTGCAGATCGGTCTCGACGAGCCGCCGCCGATCGGTCTGGTGGAGCTCCGCGCGCAACGTCTCGACGAGCGCCTCGGTGGCGGCCGGGTCCGCGAACGGCCCGCCATCGACGTCGAGGGCCGAGACCCCACGCAACGGCACGAGCAGGCGCACCGGTCCCTCGCAGCCGTTCAGCTTGCGCGCGAGGAACCCGGCCGCGGCCCGGCACTCGTCGGGGGTGGTGCGCATCAGGGTCACCTGCGCGTTGTGCTCGTAGAACAGCCGGTCGCGGTAGCGCTCCGGCACGGTGTCCGGTGCCCCGAAGTTGACCATGTCCAGGGCGCCGACGCTGCCGACCCACGGCACCCGTCGTCGGGCGATCGCCCCGAGCCGGTCCTCGGTGGCCGCCATGACGCCGCCGGCGACGAGGTCGGCGATCTCGGTGGTGGACACGTCGCAGACCGCGGAGACGAGGCCGTCGTCGACGAGCTTCTCCATCGCGCGACCGCCGGTGCCGGTGGCGTGGAAGACCAGGCAGTCGTATTCGTCGTGCAGGGCCTCGGTCACCGCGGTCACACACGGCGTCGTGACCCCGAACATCGTCAGGCCGAGGGCGGGCTTGTCGCCGGTCTCGACCGGCGGGCGGTTCAGGGCGCCCGCGAGCGCGCCGGCCGCGTTGGCGAGCACGACGCGGCTGATGCGGTTGAGCCCGGCGACGTCGGTGACCGAGTACATGAGCGCGATGTCGCTCTCGCCGACATAGGCCGCGACGTCCCCGGAGGCCACCGTGGAGACGACGATCTTGGGGACGCCGACCGGGAGGCGCTGCAGGGCCGGGGTGATCAGTGCGGTGCCGCCGGAGCCCCCGAGGCCGATCACGCCGTCGAGGTCGGTGCGCCCGGGCAGCCAGCGCTCGAGCGCGTCGGCCATGGCGGCCACCGACGTGCCCCGGTCCCCGGTGAACGCGTCCGCGCCGGCGACGTCGGCGGCGGTGACGTCGGCGCGGCGGGCGGCGGCGTCGGAGGTCCCGACGTCGACGGTGGTCACCTCGTGGCCCGCGTCGCGGACCAGGTCGGCGACGTAGCGCAGCTCGTCGCCCTTCGTGTCGAACGTGCCCACCACGTAGGCGTGCGCCATCAGTCCTCCCGCACCGGACCTCGTCGTCTCCTGTCGAGTTCTATCTCCCCCACCCCGGTGCCGGCGAAGCGCTGTCGGCGTGCTCCCTTTTCTGCGACCAGTGGCAGGAGAGCCACGTCGTCGGCCCTACCGTGGACCCGTGGCGAGCATCGAGGACGTCGCGGTGCGCGGGGCGAGCCTGCACACCGAGGTCCGCGGGTCGGGACCGCTGCTGGTGTGCGTCGTCGGCGGCAACGGCGACCCGACGGTCTTCGGACCGCTCGCCGACGTCCTGGCGTCCCGGTGGACCGTGCTCACCTACGTGCGGCGGGGCTTCGTGCGCAGCCCGCTCGACGGCGAGGTGGGACCCGACAAGCTGGGCGACGACGTCGAGGATCTGGCGGCGTTGATCGAGCGCCACGGCGGGCCGGCGGTGGTGCTCGGCAGCAGCTCGGGCGCGATCGTCGTCCTCGAGCTCCTCGTGCGCCGCCCGGACCTCGTACGTGCCGCGGTCGCCCACGAGCCCCCGCTGATCACCCTGCTCGAGGACCACGATGCCATCGCCGCGCGGTTCGAGGCGATCGCCGAGACGTACCGCCGGGACGGCGCGCAGGCGGCCATGGCCGAGTTCGGCGAGGTCACGGGGGTGGGCGTCCGTCGTCCGCCACCGGGGGAGCAGCCCGCCGTCGAGGGGATCCCGGCCGAGTTCCGGGCGATGCAGGAGCGGTGGCCGGCGAACAACGCCTTCTGGTTCTCCCACGAGTACGGCCCGTACCCGGTGCACGAGCTCGACCTCACCGTGCTGCGTGAGCACGTCGCCCGTCTCGTCCTGGCCGTGGGCAGCGAGTCCCGGGCGGAGGGGCAGCTCGCGAGCCGCCCGAACGTCGTCCTCGCCCGCGAGCTGGGCCTCACTCCGGTCGAGGTCCCCGGCGGCCACCTCGGCTACCTGGAGGACCCGGCCGGCTTCGCGGCCGCGCTCGAGGGTGCGGTCGGGCTGCTAGCGTGGGAGTCGTGACGAAACTGGTCGTGGTGGTGCTGGCGGCGTTCGGGGTGGCCCACCTCGTGCGGCGGCGCCAGGAGCGGCCGGCCGCGGAGGTCTGGCGCGAGGCGACCCGCAGCGCCTAGACCTCGGTACCCGGGGACGTAGCTCAATTGGCAGAGCACCGCCTTTGCAAGGCGGGGGTTGAGGGTTCGATTCCCTTCGTCTCCACCACGTCTGACCTGCAATAACGTGTTCCACGTGGAACATCAGCACTCCTCCTCGTCGTCCTGGGGCACCTCTGGGGCACACACCGCGGCGTCCATCCGGTCCGCGAGGTCGTCGAGCCGGTCCGGGAACAGGTGGCCGTAGAGGTCGAGCGGGTCATCGCCCGGAAGGCTCTCCGCAGCTGAGCCCGAGCGCCGCGTCCGAGGTTCAGCGGTGAGTGCCCCGACGTGCCCCACGAGGGCGCGGAGGGCGACCGATGGTCCCCGGAACGCAACAGTGCTCGTCGGGCTGGGTGGAGACGAAGGGAATCGAACCCTCAAC
>NZ_JBVPVA010000150.1:0-6182 GCF_055612215.1 Actinomycetospora sp.
TTCCTCGCCTCGGGCGACGGGGGCGGCATGGGCGGCCAGGGCGGCTCGGACTCCGTCGGCTCCCAGATCACGGCGTGGGTGACGGCGCACTACACCGCGGCGACGGTCGGCGGGACCACGGTGTACGACCTCACCGCGCCGACGAGCTGACCGGACCCCCGCCCCACCTCGCAGGCCGTACGGTCGGGTGATGTCGCGCGCGCTGACCTTCGGCACCCGCGCCGACGCCTACGACCGGCTTCGTCCGGCCCCCGCGGCGGAGGCCCTCGACCACGTCCTCCCGCCGGGCGCCCGGCGGGTGGCCGACCTCGCCGCCGGGACCGGCCTGGTGACCCGCGCCGTGCTCGCCCGGCCGGCCGCGCCCGGCGTCGTCGTCGCCGTGGAACCCGCCCCGCGGATGCTGGCCCGCCTCGCGGCGACCACGCCGGGCGCCCGGGCGGTCCACGGGGTGGCCGAGGCGATCCCGCTGGCCTCGGGGGCCCTGGACGCGGTGCTCGCGTCGTCGGCCTGGCACTGGTTCGACCCGCCGGTCGCGACCGCCGAGATCGCCCGCGTGCTGCGCCCCGGCGGGGTGCTGGGCCTGCTGTGGAGCCGCGCCGACCCGACGGTGGGCTGGGTCGCCGGGGTCCGCGGGATCGGGAAGGCGGCCGCCGACGGCTCGGCGACGCTGTCCCGACGGGGCTTCGACATCGTCCTCCCGCCCGGACACGGCTTCGTCGACGAGCTCCCGGAGGCGGTCACGGTCCGCTGGACGCGCGCCATGTCCCGCGACGACGTCGCCAGGATGGTGTGCACCTACAGCGGCGTGCTGGAGCTGCCCGCCGCGGAGCAGGACGCGGTGCACCGCGCCGCCCGCGAGTACCTCGACGGGACGTTCCCCGGCGACGGCGAGCTCGAGGTGCCGTTCGAGACGGTGGTGCGGCGCTGGACGCGGTCCTGAGAGGTCAGGCCGGGCGGGGCATGCGCGGGCGCCGGTTCGCCAGCGCGCGGTGCGGGACCCGCATCGGGGCGCCGGGCCGGGCACGCCCGCCGGGCGCCGCGCCGCGCATCGCCGGGGTCACCGGGAGGGGTCGGCCGGTGAGCACGGCCGAGAGGACACCGAGCAGATCCTGGGGGGTCGCGTACTCCGCCTCGGGCAGCCGCGCGAGCAGCTGCCGGGTCACGCCGTCGCATCCGTAGATCTCACCGGCGGTGACGACCTGCCAGCGGCGCGCCGGGAACGGCACGTCCCGCAGGATGGGTACGAGCCGCTCGGCGAGTGCCGCCGGGCTCGCGTCCCGGAGGGTCAGGCCGGGGACGAGGGGGGCACCGGGTCGGGGTGGCGTGGTCATCGGAGGCTCCTCGGGGTCCACGGCACGGGGCCGCATCACCTGCTTAAGTCCCCCGTCCGGGTGTTCCATACGCCTCGCGCGGCGTCATCGCGTTGTCGACCGTTCCGCCCAGCGGTATCCGTGCTGGTCCGGACGGTCGCCGCTCAGCGCACCACGACGGTGCTGTGCGCTGCGACGACCACGCCCGGGACCACCGGCGAGCCGCTCAGCAGGTCCCGACCCGACACTCCGGCGGGCACCGGGACCGCCCGGTCGCCGAGTGCGGTGACCGACACCGCCGTCGAGCCGTCGGCCAGGCCGCGGCGCAGGACGAGCCGGCCCGTGACCTCGTCGAGGTCCACCGTCGGGGGCCGCCCGGCCGGGTCCTGGTCGATCGCGACCAGCCCGCGGTTCCCCAGCAGCGCGAGCGTCGGCGGGTCCGCCCGCGCGACGTCGGTGCCCGCCAGCAGCGGAGCCGCGAGCATCGACCAGACCGCCATCTGTGTCGCCTGCTCGGCCGGGCTCAGCCCCGCGTCGACCGTTCCGTCCCCGGTGACGGCCCGTCCGGGCCCGTTGCCCACCTCGAGCATGTCCGGGTCGTTCCAGCCCCGGTCCGGCGGCGGCCCCGTGCGGCCGGCCACGACGACGTCGAGCCGGACGACGTCGGCGACCGAGGCCCAGTCGTCGGCGACGTCGTGGGTGGTCCGCCAGAGCTGCGCGACGCCGGGCGCCCAGGCCCACGGGGCCGAGTTCCCCTTGTCGCAGATCGCGAAGACCATCGGGCGTCCCGTCGCGCGCAGGGCGCGCGCCATCGTCGTGTAGCGGGCGACGGCGTCGGTCCCCGCCGTGGAGCAGTCGTCCTCCTTGACGTAGTCGACGCCCCAGGCGGCGAACGAGGCCGCGTCGGCGGTCTCGTGGCCCAGCGAGGCGGGGAAGCCGCGCGCGTCGCAGGTCAGGGTGCCCGCGCTGGTGTAGAGGCCCAGGCGCAGGCCGCGGGCGTGGACGTAGTCCGCGAGGGCGGCGACGCCGTGGGGGAAGCGGACCGGGTCGGGCACCAGTCGCCCCGCGGCGTCGCGGCGGGGCGCGGCCCAGCAGTCGTCGAGGTTGACGTAGCGGTAGCCGGCCTCGCGCAGCCCGGTGGCCACCAGCGCGTCCGCCTGGGCGTGCACCCAGGCCTCGTCGAAGGCGTCGGTGCAGCCGACCGCGTTCCAGTCGTTCACGCCCATCGGCGGGGTCCGGGCCAGCGCGGTCGGGTCGCCGGGCTCCCCGGGCCGGAACCGCGCCCCGGGCGCGTCCGCCCCGGTCGCGAGCAGCACGACGGCGAGGACGACGACGAGTGCCGCGACCGCCCGTCCGGCACGGCGCCCCGCCCGACGGCCCCGGACGCGGAGGCGGGCGGTGACGACGGACATCGGGGCCGGACCCTGCCGGACGGACCTGTGTACAGACTTGGTTACCCGTGAGTAGGTTGAGGCCCATGAGCGCTGTGCTGTCCTCGTGGAACCGTCTCTCCGGGACGCTGCCCGGCCGCCTGCTCGTCAGCGGCGCGGTGTGGTTGCGGGCGCCGTACTTCCTGACGGCGGCCCCGGTGATCCTCGAGCTCGACGAGAAGCACAGCCGGGTCCGGATGCAGAAGTGGTGGCTCGTGCACAACCACCTCGGCACCGTGCACGCGATCGCCTCGTGCAACCTCGCCGAGTACGCGATGGGGGTGCTCGCCGAGGCCGCGGTCCCGGCGTCCCACCGCTGGATCCCGATCGGGATGGAGGTCCGCTACCTCGCCACCGCGACGACCTCCGTGACCGCCGACGCCGAGTTCGCCACCCCGCCCGCCTTCGGCCCCGACAAGGAGGACGTGACGGTGGAGGTGGCGATCCGCGACGACGCCGGGAACGAGGCCGTGCACGCCTCGATCCGGCTGCGCGTCTCGGTCCGCAAGGCGTAGCCGAAGGACCCTCGCCGGCGCGGCCGCTGTGCCACGATCGGGCGGTCATGAGCGCCCCGCCCGACTCCGGCCCCGGTGCACCCGGTGCTGCCGACGGCCCGGCGCCCGGGCGGCGGGCGGCCACCGCGGGCCAGGTCGTCGCGCAGCGGTTCACCGCCCGCCGCGTCGCCTCCGCGCTCGTGCGCCGGGACCCGGCGCCGCGGGTCGACCCGCTGCGCGGCCACACGCGGGCCACCGTCGCGGGCGGGCTCCTCGCGGTCCTCGCGCTCGGGGCGGCCGCGGTCGTCGGCCTCGTCGACCGGCCGCCCGACTGGCGCGGCGCCTCGATCGTCGTCGCCGAACGCTCCGGCGCGCTCGCCGTCGTCGCCCACGACCCGGACCGCCTGATCGGCGTCCCGAACCTCGCCTCGGCCCGACTGGTCGCCGCCGCACTGGCCGGGGCCCCGTCGCCGGCCGACCCCGTGGACGTCGCCGACGAGACCCTCGACGCCGCACCGCGGGCACGCCCCGTCGGCATCGTCGACGCGCCGGCGCTGCCCCCGCCCGACCGGCCGGGACCCGCGGTCTGGTCGGTCTGCGACACCACGTCCCCCGACGCCGAGCCGCGCCTCGCCTGGACCCGACCCCACACCACGACGACGGTCGCCGGCGCGGCCGGCCCGCCGGGGCGCCCGCTCGCCCCGGCCGAGGGCCTCGTCGTCGTGGACCGGGCGGGCCAGAACTGGCTGGTCCACGACGGGGTGCGGGCACGGCTGGACGTCGCGCGTCCGGCCGTCGTCGAGGCGCTCGGCCTCGGGGGCCTGCTGCCCCGGCCGGCGAGCAGCGGCTTCCTCGCCGCCCTGCCCGAGGCGCCGCCGATCACCCCGCCCGCGATCCCCGGCCGCGGGGCGTCGGTGCCGGTGGACCTCGCGGGCGAGCGCGCCGGCGGCGTGGTGCGCGTGGTCGGTCCCGGCCGGCCCGACACCTACCTGCTGGTGCTGCCCGACGGCGTCGAGGTGGTGCCGGAGCTGCTCGCCCGCCTCATCCGCCTCGACGACCCGACGCGGGCCGGCGTGCCGATCCCGACGGTCTCGCCGGCCCAGGTCGCCGCGCCGCCCGTGTCCCGCGCGATCGACGCGCGCGCCTTCCCCGACCCGGCGCCGGTGCCGCTGCCCCCCGACCGCGCGCCGACCGCCTGCGCCGACCTGGGGGGCGCGGACGGCGCCGCGGTCGTCACCGTCGCGGCGCAGCCCCCGGGGCCGGGCACGACGCTGCGCCAGGCCGACGGATCCGGGGACCGGGTGGACCGGGTGGCGCTGCCCGGCACCGGTGCGGCGGTGCGCACGACCGGCACGGGCCCGGACGGGCTGGCCGTCGTATCGGCGACCGGGTCGGTGCACGGAGTGCCGGACGCGGCCACCGCGGAGGCGCTGGGCCTCGGGCGCACCTTCTCGCCCGCACCGCAGTCCGTCGTCGGCCTCCTGCCCAGCGGCCCGCCGCTCTCGGTGGAGGCCGCGACACGGCCGCTGGGGTGATCACTGCCGGACCAGGGGCACACGGCGCAGGCCCGAGGGCCCGCAGGCCTGCCTGTCGTGCCCGTCGCCGACGCGGTCGGGCATTCGGGTCAGGGCGCGGCGACGAGCTTCGAGGCCGGGGACGTCGGCGAGCTCGGCGAGCTCACCGACGTCGGCTCCGAACGCCCGGTCGGCGTCGTCGTGACCACCACCGGCGGGGGCACGACGACCGGCGCCGGCGGCGTGGTGACCACCACCGGTGCCGGGGTGGTCGCCACGGGCGGCGCGACGGCCGTCGTCGTCCGGGGGCGGGGCCGGCTGGTGACGCGGGCCCGGGGCGAGCGGGCCGGCTCCGCCTCCTCCGTCGTCGGCGCCACCGCGGCGGGGGCCGCCGGGATCGCGGGCACCGACGAGGGCGGAGGCGGCAGCGGCGCGGTCGAGGAGGCCCGTACCAGCGTGAACGCGAGCGCGGAGCCCGCGACGAGCACGGCGGCGAGCGCGATCCCCACCGCGAGCAGCAGGCGGCGGCGGCGCGGACGGGACGCGGCGGGCGTCTCGCCGGCGGCCGGGGCGTCGGCGTAGGCGCCGGTCGTCGCGGCCGACCCGGTCGACGCCGCCGGTCCCGCCACCACCCCGGGCGCCGGGCTGAACGCCCCGGTCGGTGCCGCCATGAGCGCCGGGGACAGCACGGTCTCGGCGTCGACCCCGACCTCGCGGGAGATGGCGCGCGTGGCCGCGAGGACCTCGTCGGCGTCCGGCCGGGCCTCCGGCTCGTCAGCCGTCATCGCGGTGAGGAGCGTGCGCAGCGACTCCGGCAGGCCGACCGGGACCATCGGGCGACGGTGCAGCCGGGCGACGGCCGCCTCGAGGGCGTTGCCGGGGTACTCGCGCCGCCCGGTGATGCACTCGATGAGGGCGAGCCCGAGGGCGTAGATGTCGACCGCGGGGGACACCGACTCGCCGCGCACCTGCTCGGGGCTCAGGTAGGACGCGGTGCCGATCACCATCCCGGCCGCCGTGACCGGGGCGGCGTCGCGCACCGCGGCGATCCCGAAGTCGGAGAGGTGGGCCCGGCCGTCGGCGTCGAGCAGGACGTTGCCGGGCTTGACGTCGCGGTGGACGACGCCGCGGCGGTGCACGTAGGCGAGGG
The DNA here is from genome assembly GCF_055612215.1 of Actinomycetospora sp. Classification (NCBI taxonomy): domain Bacteria; kingdom Bacillati; phylum Actinomycetota; class Actinomycetes; order Pseudonocardiales; family Pseudonocardiaceae; genus Actinomycetospora; species Actinomycetospora sp. Next base: position 5,899 of record NZ_JBVPVA010000150.1, read on the forward strand.
CGTCGGCCAACGCCGCGCCGAGGGCGATCACGTCGCCGAGCGGGAGCGGGCCGCGGCGGATGCGCTGCGCGAGGGTGTCGCCCTCGATCAGCTGCATCACGAAGTAGGCGCGGCCGTGGTCGTCGCCGACGTCGTAGACGGTGACCAGGCCCGGGTGGGAGAGCGCTGCGAGCGTGAGGACCTCGCGGCGGTTGCGGGCCTCCGAGCCCTCCTCGAGGTCCCCGACCAGCTCCGGGGGCGGGGCGGAGGACCGGGGCGTGGCGCCGGTCCCCCGGCCGTAGCGG
>NZ_JBVPVA010001064.1:0-3000 GCF_055612215.1 Actinomycetospora sp.
GTCGAGGCGGGGGAGCGGCTCGGCTTCCTGCCCGGCACGCTCTCCGAGAAGATCGACCCGTACCTGCGGCCGCTCTACGACGCGCTGCACGACATGCTCGACCAGGAGTCCGTGCCGAAGCTGATGGCGGCGGGGACCATCGAGATCGCGCCGCTGGCGTACATGCGCGGCCGCTCGCTGAACGACGCGTTCATCATCCTCGACGAGGCCCAGAACACGACGCCGGAACAGATGAAGATGTTCCTGACGCGGCTCGGCTTCAACTCGAAGATGGTCATCACCGGCGACATCACGCAGGTCGACCTCCCGGGCGGCCAGATGTCCGGCCTGCAGGTGGTGCGCCAGATCCTCGACGGCGTGGACGACCTGCACTTCAGCGAGCTGACCAGCGCCGACGTCGTCCGTCACCGGCTGGTCGCCGACATCATCGACGCCTACGGCCGGTGGGACGAGCGCAGCAGCAACGGGCCCAAGGCGGTCCCGAACGCCCCCCGCAACGGGCCGCCGCAGACCCGTCGCGACCGCCGGGGACGCTGAGCGCGATGAGCATCGAGATCGCCAACGAGTCCGGGGTCGACGTCGACGAGGCGCCGATCGTCGACGTCGCCCGCTACGCCCTCGAGCAGATGGGCGTGAGCCCGCTGGCGGAGCTGTCGATCCTGCTCGTCGAGCTCGAGCCGATGTCGGAGCTGCACGAGCGGTGGCTCGAGGAGCCGGGGCCGACCGACGTCATGAGCTTCCCGATGGACGAGCTCGACACCGCCAAGCGCCCGGACGCCCCGCCGAGCGGCCCGAGCCTGCTCGGCGACATCGTGCTGTGCCCGGCGTTCGCGCGGGACCAGGCGGTCTCGGCCGGGCACTCCCTCGACGACGAGCTGCACCTGCTCACCGTGCACGGCGTGCTGCACTTGCTCGGGTACGACCACGCGGAGCCCGACGAGGAGAAGGAGATGTTCGGCCTCCAGGGCGAGCTGCTCCTCGGCTGGCGCACCGAGGTGGCCGAGCGGGCCCGCGCGGAGCGGGAGCGCCTCACGCGGGAGCGCCAGCGCGCCGCGGACGCGAAACTGCTGGGGACGGTCGGCCTCGACGAGCCCCCGGGAGACGAAGCGCAGCGGAGCTCGACCGTTGAAACCGGCGAGCCGGACCCGTCGTGACCGGGGCCCAGGCCGCCGAACTGGTCGTCGCGCTGCTGCTGGTGCCGCTGGCCGGGGTGTTCGCGGCCGCCGACGCCGCGATCACGACCATGTCGCCGGCGCGGGTGGACCAGCTGGTGCGCGAGGGGCGGACCGGGGCGCGGGCGCTGGCCACGGTGGTCGCCGACAAGTCGCGCCACCTCAACCTCGTGCTGCTGCTCCGGCTGTCCTGCGAGTCCGTCGCGACGGTGCTGGGCGCCTACGTCGCGCTGCAGTTCGTGGCCGTGGACGGCCTGGCCGTGACGATCGCGGCCGTCGTCGTGGTCGTCGTGTCCTACGTGCTGATCGGCGTCGGGCCCCGCACCCTCGGCCTGCAGCACCCCTACGAGATCGGGCTGGCGGTCGCGCTGCCGATCCGGGCGCTCGTGCGGCTGCTCGGCCCGCTCGCGTCCCTGCTGATCCTCATCGGCAACGCCATCACCCCCGGCCGCGGCTTCCGCGAGGGGCCGTTCAGCCACGAGGTGGAGCTGCGCGAGCTGGTCGACATGGCCGAGGCGCGCGGCGTCGTCGACGACGACGAGCGCTCGATGATCCAGTCGGTGTTCGAGCTCGACGACACCCGGGTGCGCGAGGTGATGGTGCCGCGCACCGAGATGGTGTGGATCGAGCGCGACAAGACCGTGCGCCAGGCCCTCGCGCTCGCGCTGCGCTCGGGGTACTCCCGTATCCCGGTGATCGGCGAGAACACCGACGACACCGTCGGCGTCGCCTACCTCAAGGACATGGTGCGGTTCACGACGGCGCTGGCGAACGACCCGTCGGGAGCGCCCGCCGACCACCCGGGTGCGATCGCCGAGATCATGCGCCCGGCCGCGTTCGTCCCGGACTCCAAGCAGGCCGACGAGCTGCTGCGCGACATGCAGCGCACCCGCAACCACATGGCCCTCGTCGTGGACGAGTACGGCGGCACGGCGGGGCTGGTGACCATCGAGGACATCCTCGAGGAGATCGTCGGCGAGATCACCGACGAGTACGACACCGCCGAGCACCGCCCGCTGGAGCGCCTCGACGACGGGTCGCTGCGGGTGTCCGCACGTCTGCCCGTCGAGGACCTCGAGGAGGCCACCGGGGTGGAGTTCGACCGCGAGGACGTCGACACCGTCGGCGGGCTCCTCGCGCAGCGCCTCGGCCGGGTGCCGCTGCCGGGCGCGGAGGCCGAGGTCGGGGGCCTGCGGCTGCGCGCCGAGGGCGGCGAGGACGCCCGGGGACGGATGCGGATCGTGTCGTTGCTGGTGTGGGACCCCGACCCGCCCCCCGCGGCGGGCGACCACGCCGGCGAGGGGCAGGGTGGGTCGGTCGAGGAGACCGCCGAGGCCGGGCTGGTCGGGGTCCGTGGAGAGGAGCACCGTGGCTGACGCGCCGCGCGCAGGAGCACCAGCACGTGCGGGGGCGCCCGGCTCGCTGCCGGGGCCGAGCCCCCGCCACGACGTCGTCGTCGTCGGTGGAGGCATCGTCGGGCTCGCCGTCCTCACCGCCCTGCTCGACGCGGGCCACACCTCGGTCGCGCTCGTGGAGCGGGAGTCCTCGCTCGCCGCGCACCAGACCGGGCGCAACTCCAACGTCATCCACTCCGGGCTCTACTACGCGCCCGGCTCGCTCAAGGCCCGGCTGGCGGTCGCGGGCTGCGCGGAGACCAAGGCGTTCTGCGCCGAGCAGGACCTGCCCTACCGCGAGTGCGGCAAGGTCGTCGTCGCGACCGACGAGTCGGAGCTGGGCCGGATGGCCGAGCTGGTCCGCCGCGGCCGCGCCAACGGCGTCGAGGTGCACGAGCTCGACGCCGCCGGCGTGCGCGACCGGGAGCCGGCGG
>NZ_JBVPVA010000013.1:0-1627 GCF_055612215.1 Actinomycetospora sp.
CTGGGGTACGTGCGCCTCGGCCAGCCCGCGCCGACGCTGTCCGGCGGCGAGGCCCAGCGCGTGAAGCTGGCCTCGGAGCTGCAGAAGCGCTCGATGGGCCGGACGATCTACATCCTCGACGAGCCCACCACCGGGCTGCACTTCGAGGACATCCGCAAGCTCCTCGGCGTCATCAACGGCCTGGTCGACAAGGGGAACACGGTGCTCGTCATCGAGCACAACCTCGACGTCATCAAGGTGTCGGACTGGGTCGTGGACATGGGCCCCGAGGGCGGCGACGGCGGCGGCACGGTCGTGGCCGAGGGCACCCCGGAGCAGATCGCGGCCGCACCGGGCAGCTACACCGGGCAGTTCCTCGCGGGCCTGGTCACCCCGGAGCAGGCGCCCGCGAAGCGCTCGCGCGCCAAGGCGGGCTGAGCCCGGAGGCCGACACGCCGGGTGGTATGATTGCTGTGAGCGACCAGCTCGACGGGTGATTATTGCGCCCGCCGAGCGGCAAGTGGAGCCCCGCCTCCCACCCGGTCTGCCGCCTCAGGTGGCCGGGTTCCGGTCAGCCGGCCCGCAGGGGTCGGCGACGACGGCTCGTCGTCGGGCCCGTCCCGGCGTCGCCGCCAGATCGGTACGAGACAGGGCCCCCGCCACGAGCACGACGGCGCGGGGCCCGACGTCGTGGGAACACGGACCCCCCTCGCCGGGTTGCGACCGGAAACACTGTCGAACCCGAGGAGAACTCATCACCGTAGAGACGCGCATCAACGAGCGCATCCGCGTGCCCGAGGTCCGCCTGGTCGGACCGAACGGCGAGCAGGTGGGGATCGTGCGCATCGAGGACGCCCTGAGGCTGGCCCGTGAGGCCGATCTCGACCTCGTGGAGGTCGCCGCCCAGGCGCGCCCGCCGGTCTGCAAGCTCATGGACTACGGCAAGTTCAAGTACGAGAGCGCGCAGAAGGCCCGCGAGTCTCGCCGCAACCAGCAGCAGACCGTGATCAAGGAGCAGAAGCTCCGGCCGAAGATCGACCCGCACGACTACGAGACGAAGAAGGGTCACGTCACCCGCTTCCTCGGCCAGGGTCACAAGGTCAAGGTCACGATCATGTTCCGCGGTCGCGAGCAGTCGCGCCCGGAGCTCGGCTTCCGGCTGCTGCAGCGGCTCGCCGAGGACGTGGGCGAGCTCGCCTTCGTCGAGGCCTCCCCGAAGCAGGACGGCCGCAACATGACCATGGTGCTCGCGCCGAACAAGAAGATCGCGAAGACGCCGAAGCAGCAGGCCGCACAGCAGGCCGAGGCCGAGGCTGCCCAGCCCGAGCCCGCCTCCTGATCCGCGGGAGGGCGGGCCGTACCGTCGACGACGAGACGGCCCGCCCCACCCCGGCGGGGTGCCGCCAGAGCCGCCCCCCGGGCCGGCAGGACGACCAGGACGAGGACGCATGAAGAACAAGACCCACTCCGGGACCAAGAAGCGCATCAAGGTGTCGGGCACCGGCAAGCTGCTGCGCGAGAAGGCCGGCAAGCGCCACCTGCTGGAGAAGAAGTCCAGCGAGAAGACCCGTCGGCTCGCCGGCCAGGTCGAGGTCGCGCCGCAGGACACCAAGCGCCTGCGCAAGATGCTCGGCATCTGACAGCCCCC
>NZ_JBVPVA010000098.1:0-5747 GCF_055612215.1 Actinomycetospora sp.
TCACGCGTCCGACGGGCCCCCGAACAGCGGCTCGTCGACGGAACGGATCTCCTGGCTCGGCAGCCCGCCCGGGTGCTCGCGGCGGACCCGGTCGAGCGCGGACAGCGCGATCCCGAGGTGGTGGCGCTTGGAGGTCTCGTAGAACTGCTGGGCGTCGGCGGAGAGCTTCGGGGAGCCGTGCAGCGGCTTGTCCGAGACGCACAGCAACGTCGCGTTCGGGATGCGGTAGCGGAAGCCGTTGGCGGCGATCGTCGCCGACTCCATGTCCACCGCGACGCTGCGGGAGCGCTGCATCGCCGCGAGCGTCACGCCCTGGTTGAACTCCCAGTCGCGGTTGTCGGTGGTGTGCACGATGCCCATGCGGTACGAGGCGTCGGCGGCCTCGAGGGCGTCGACGAGGAAGACGTTGAGTCGGTGGTTCGGGATCACCGGGACGTCCCGGGGGAGGACCTCGTCGAGCACGTGGTCGGCGCGCTGGTAGCTCGTGGCCAGCACGAAGTCGCCCTTCTGCTGGTGGTTCCGCAGCCCGCCGCAGTGCCCGATCATGACCATGGTGTCGGGCCGGAGGACGGCGACGTGGTCGGTGATCGTCTTCGCGTTCGCGGGTCCGACGCCGATGTTGACCAGCGTGACGCCGTCACCGGCCTCGGTGCGGTGGTGGTAGGCGGGCATCTGCACGCCCGGGCGCACGGGCGCCTCGGCGTCGGGGAACCGCTCGAGGAACGCCTCCACGTGCATCGCGTAGTTGGTGAAGAGCACGTGGCGCTGGAAGGACTCGGCGGGCGTGCCGGTGTAGTGCCCGAGCCGGTCGCAGGACAGGGCCATGCGCTCGGGCCCGAACAGGAACAGCTTCTTCGACCGGGCGTCCACGCGGTCCTCGTCGAGGGCGGCGAAGAAGCCGGGGTCGTCGAAGGGCAGCGCCGCGCGCGAGGGCCGCACCGTGACCTGGGCGCCGGCCCGGACCAGGGCGGTGAGCTCGCGGTGCAGGTAGCGCCGCACCGCGGTGGTGCGGGCGAACTCACCGGTCAGCCGGGGGTTGTGCCGCGACCACGGACGCGTCACCTCGATCGCGGCGTACCAGCCGGAGGCCTCGACCCCGGCCAGCTCGTCGCAGAGGGCGTCGACGGCCTTGGCCCGGCCCTCCTCGTCGGCGACGTCCGCGCCGTCGACGGTCGTGCCCGCGTGCTCCGCCGGAGTGCTCACGCCCGCATGATGACGCACGCCCGAGGAGGCCGATCGCGCCCCGGCGAACGGGAGGGTGCGCCGGACGAGTGAGCGCGGGCATAGTGAGCGGGACCACGATGCTCGAAGTCCTGGAGGTCGCACCGGTGAGCGCCCCCGCCGTCCCGTCCCTGCCCTCGTACGCCTCGGGGATCTCCGACGAGCCCCTGCTCGGGGACACGATCGGCGACAACCTCGACCGGACCGCCGCGCGCTTCCCGGACGGCGAGGCGCTGGTCGACCGGGCTCAGGGGCTGCGTTACACGTGGGCCGCGTTCGTCACCGAGGTCGACGCGCTCGCGATCGGCCTGCTCGACCTCGGCATCGAGAAGGGTGACCGGGTCGGGATCTGGGCGCCGAACTGCGCCCAGTGGACGCTGCTGCAGTACGCGACCGCGAAGGTCGGCGCGATCCTGGTCAACATCAACCCGGCGTACCGCACCCACGAGCTGGAGTTCGTGCTCAACCAGGCCGGCGTCCGGCTCCTGGTCGCGGCGCGGTCGTTCAAGACCTCGCAGTACGCCGAGATGATCGAGACCGTGCGGCCGAACACCCCGCAGCTCGAGCAGGTCGTCATCACCGACACCGAGCAGTGGGCGGCGCTGTTCGTCCACGACGGGGACCAGATGCGGGTCCGCGACCGCCAGCGCGAGCTCTCCGCCGACGACGCGATCAACATCCAGTACACGAGCGGGACGACGGGTTTCCCCAAGGGCGCCACGCTGTCCCACCACAACATCCTGAACAACGGCTACTTCGTCGGCCGGCTCTGCGGCTACACCGACCTCGACCGGGTGTGCATCCCGGTGCCCTTCTACCACTGCTTCGGCATGGTCATGGGCAACCTCGCGTGCTCGAGCTCCGGGGCCACGATGGTCATCCCGGCCCCGGGGTTCGACCCGACGCTCACCCTCGAGGCGTGCGCCGAGGAGCGCTGCACCAGCCTCTACGGCGTGCCGACGATGTTCATCGCCGAGCTCGCGCTGCCGAACGCCGAGGACTACGACCTCACCCCGCTGCGCACCGGGATCATGGCCGGCTCGCCGTGCCCGGTGGAGGTGATGAAGCAGGTCGTCGAACGGTTCGGGATGACCGAGGTGACGATCTGCTACGGCATGACCGAGACCTCGCCGGTGTCCACCCAGACCCGGGCCGACGACTCGCTGGACCGCCGGGTCTCCACGGTCGGGCGCACGCTGCCGCACCTCGAGTCCAAGATCGTCGACCCGGAGACCGGGCTGACGGTCCCGCGCGGCACCCCCGGCGAGCTGTGCACCCGCGGGTACTCGGTGATGCTCGGGTACTGGGACCAGCCGGAGAAGACCGCCGAGGTGATCGACCGGGCCCGCTGGATGCACACCGGCGACCTCGGGGTGATGGACGACGAGGGCTACGTCAACATCACCGGCCGCATCAAGGACATGGTCATCCGCGGCGGCGAGAACGTGTACCCCCGCGAGATCGAGGAGTTCCTCTACACGCACCCGGACATCCTCGACGCCCAGGTCATCGGGGTCCCCGACGAGCGCTACGGCGAGGAGCTGATGGCCTGGGTGCGGCTGCGCGAGGGCGCCGCGGAGCTGACCGCGGAGGCGGTGCGCGAGTTCGCCACCGGCAAGCTCGCCCACTACAAGATCCCGCGCTACGTCCGCGTCGTCGAGGAGTTCCCGATGACGGTGACCGGCAAGGTCCGCAAGGTCGAGATGCGCGAGGAGGCGGTCCAGCTCCTCGGGCTGACGGCCGGGCGGACCGCCTGAGGCCGCGTCGGGCCGAGATCACCTCCGCATCTCGCGTGCGGTGGCGGGATACGCTGGACGCACGCGCTCCGGCACCTCGCCGGGGCGCGTTCTCGTCGACGAGAGAACGGGTGAGCACGGTGCCGACCGGCAAGGTCAAGTGGTACGACGCCGAGAAGGGCTTCGGCTTCCTCTCCCAGGAGGAGGGGGCCGACGTCTACGTGCCGAAGGGGTCGCTGCCGCGCGAGGTCGAGGCCCTCAAGGCGGGCCAGCGCGTCGAGTTCGGGATCGCCGAGGGTCGCCGCGGCCCCCAGGCCCTGCAGGTCCGGCTCGTCGATCCGCTGCCCTCGGTGGCCGAGGCCAAGCGTCGCTCGCCCGACGAGCTCCACGGGCTCATCGACGACATGATCAAGCTGCTCGAGGTGAAGGTGCAGCCCGACCTGCGCCGAGGCCGCTACCCCGACCGACGCAACACCAAGCGGCTCGCCGAGGTGGTGCGCGCGGTCGCCCGCGAGCTCGAGGGCTGAGGCGCCGGCCGGCCGGTCAGCCGCTGACCAGCACCCAGGTGGAGCGCGTCGAGAACAGGCTCCCCTGGGGGGTGACGGTCTCGCTCGCCCCGAACTGCTGGACCTCCACGCGCTGCAGCCGCCAGCGCGGGTCCGGCAGCGCGAGGCGGAACCCGCCCGCGGCGCCGGGCGCGAAGATCTGGCTGCGGCCGCTCTGCTGCGTGCCCGTCTCGTCGACGTAGGCGAACGCGACCTGCCAGGGGGTGGCGCGCACGGCGTCGGGGACGGTGACGTCGACGGCGCTGCCCGGGGGCAGCGGGAGGGCGACGACCGCGGTCGGCTCGTTCTCGCAGTCGGTGACCTGCACGTCGCAGTAGACGGTCGGCTCCGCGGTGCGCGACTGCCCGCCGGCGGCGAAGGTGACGGCGCCGGGGGAGCCGGGCCCGGACGTCGCGACGAGCACGACGACGACCGCGGCCACCACGACCACCCCGGCGACGACGGCCAGCCACACCGACCGCGGCACGCGCCGCAGCCGGGCGCGGAGGCCGGCCGGGCGGGACTGCTGGTCCGACGAGGTCACGACGAGGGCCGCCGGTGGGGGACCAGGGAGCGGCCACGGGTGGTGAGCACGGTCTGCACGGTACCGACCGCGAGCACGCCGCTGATCACGGTGAACCCGAGCCACCACGTCGGCGGGAGCAGCACGCCGAGCGCGCCGCCGAACACCCAGGACAGCTGCAGGATCGTCTCGGAGCGGCCGAACGCCGAGGCCCGGGCCGCCTCGGGCAGGTCGCGCTGCACGACGGCGTCGAGGCACACCTTGGACAGCGCGGAGGCCGTCGCGCCGACGAGGGCGACCACCGCCGCCGTCGGGAGCCCGACGACGACCGCCGCGAGCACCGACGCGGCGAGGCTCGCGGACAGCCCGGTGAGCAGGACCGTGGCCGGCCGGTCGAACCGGCGCCGCGCGCCGAGGGCGTTGCCGAGGAAGCCGCCCGCGCCGGCCGCGGCCCCGACGACGCCGAGCAGCAGGAGCTGACGCCCCGGGGTGCCCTCGGTCTCGTGCTTGACGACGAACGCCGCGAAGAGCGTGAGGAAGCCGGTGAGGGCGCGGATCGAGCCGTTGGCCCACAGCGCGGTGACCACGTGCCCGCTCATCGGGACCCGCGGCGCCTTCCCGCTCGCCCGGGCCGTGCCCGGCCGGGGGATGAGCACGGTCTCCGTCTCGCCCTCCGTGACCTCCACCCAACGGGGGATCCGCAGGCACAGCCACACCCCGACCCCGCAGACCGCCGCCGTCAGCCACGCCGCGCCGGGCGAGCCGGCCAGCCACGACACCCCGGCCGCGATCCCGCCGAAGACCACGGACGCGAGCATCCCGAAGACCGTGAGGCGGGAGTTCGTCGTCACGAGCGTGATGCCGGGCGGGAGCACCCGCGGGGTGACGGCCGCCTTGAGCACCCCGAAGGACTTCGAGAGCACGAGGATGCCGAGCGCGGCCGGGTAGAGCGCCCAGGTGTCCATGAACAGGGCGAGCACGACGGCGAGCGCCCCCTGGCCCCCCGTCGAGAGCGCGAGGGCGACCCGGCGGCCGCGCTGGACGCGGTCGAGCAGCGGGCCGACCACCGGCGCGATCAGCGCGAAGGGGGCCACCGTGATGAGCAGGTAGAGCGCGACCTTGTCCTTGGACTCGGCGCTCGCGGCGGAGAAGAACAGCGTGTTGGCCAGCGCCACGGCGAGGGTCGCGTCCGAGGCGTAGTTCGCCATCCACGCATAGGTCAGCGCGGTCAGCCCGGAGCGGTCCGCCCCGTCGGCCGAGGCCGCCCGGTGGAAGGCCCGCACGCCGGCGCGGGTCAGGTTGCGGGTGCGCCACGCGGCGACACGGGTGACGGTGATCTTGCTCGGGCCGGGGTCGCCGGGGTCCTGGCCGGTGGAGCGTCGGGTCGGGGGAGCGTCAGAGAAGTCCCGTTCCTGACGCTCGTCGTCAGTTTTCCGGTGTTCACGTGACCACGCGTCGTCGCTGCGCCTCCCCCGCCCGGCCGACCACCCCGGGCGCCCGGGGTCGGGGGAGGACTCGGCGCGCGTCACGGGTCCCATCGTCACCCACGGTGGCCCCCCGGTCACCAGGGCGGCTCGGGCGCGGGGAAGGGCCGAGGCTGTCGGGGCGTTCTCGTAGACTGGACCTGCTCGCTCCACGCTCCTGCGAAGGGCTCTGGTGTCTTCTCCCGACACTCTCCTGACCACTCCCGCGCTCGCCCCGCTCTCCGGTCTGGCCTCGGCG
>NZ_JBVPVA010000266.1:0-1457 GCF_055612215.1 Actinomycetospora sp.
GCACCGGCAGGCGATCGCGCAGCGCGGGCACCGCGCAGGCCATCGTCGCCGCCGCGCGCCGCACCCGCCCAGGCGCACCGGCCTGCGCCTGCAGGGCCTCGCCGAGTCGCACGAACTCCGGATTCGCCAGTCCGCTGCTCACACACGCCCCCGTCAGTCGTGTCGCCGTGAGGAGCCGTTCCCCCACGCTGTCCACGCACGACAACGGCGCGTCCGTATGGACTTCCTGATACTCCAAACGGCTCACAAGCCTTCTGGGCCGTTCAGACCACCCGACCAGGTGACAACCACACCCGGTCAGCTCGCTCGGGGCCGGACCGCTCCGCCACGACCGGGGGCCACCGGCGCCTCACGACGCGTCCGGGCCGACGGGAAGGGCATGGTGTGGATCTCGTCGTCGCTGTCGTCGAGCGGGGTCTCGTCGACGCCGTGGGTGTGCAGCCACAGCCACGCGAGCCACCCGATGGCGGCGACCCCGACGAAGCTGATGAGCCGGTAGAGCAGGACCGCGGCCAGCGCGGGCTTCGAGGGCACGCCGCCGGCGACGAGGGCCGCGAGCAGGGCGCCGTCGACCAGACCGAGCCCGCCCGGGAGGAAGGCCGCGCTGGAGGCGGCCGTCGCCGCGGCGTAAGCGAGGAGCACCAGCGAGACCGTCATGCCGTTCGCGCCGACCGCGACGCAGCACGCCGCGAGGCAGGCGATGTCGCACAGCCAGTTCAGCAGGGCCGAGAGCCCGACGACGACCCGGCCGCCGCCACGCAGCTCGATGAGGGCGAGGCCCTCGATCTGCGTGGTGAGCTCCGCGACGCCCGTCTCGCGCGGACGGCGACGCACCCGGTTGACGAGGCGGAGGCCGCCGATGCCGACGGCGGTGATGAGGCCCGGGCGGCGGCTGACGACGACGATGACCGCGCCGAGCGCGACGATCCCGGCCAGCTGCAGCAGCTGCGGCCCGAGCGTGGTGGCCCGACCGTTGACCACGAGCGCCGAGCCGACGGCGATCCCGGCGAGCGCGAGGCTGGCGGCCACCCCGCCCGCGACCATCGTCCAGGTGGTGATCGGTCCGCTGGCGCCCCAGCTGCGGCGCTTGCGGAACGTGTAGGCGGTCGACAGCGCGGCCCCGCCCGGCACGGTGAGGTGCAGGGCGTTCGCGGCCAGCGTCACCAGCACGACCGCGCGGAAGCGCACGTGAACGGCGGCCGCGCGCAGCAGTCGGTGGTGGAGCAGGGCGAACGCCAGGATGGAGGCGGCCTCGAACGAGATCGCGAGGACCACCCAGACGGCGTCGGCGGACGCGAGGGCGGCGCCGGCCGCGTGGATGGTCGGGGCGATCCAGACGCACCCGACGGCGAGCGCGCCGACCACCACGACGGCGGCGACGATGCGCGCCACGCGCCCGGCAGCGATGCGACGCGCCTCGCGCACCGCGCCCTCGACCGTCACGCCCACACCCCCAC
>NZ_JBVPVA010000294.1:0-7550 GCF_055612215.1 Actinomycetospora sp.
GGTTGTGGGCGCTGGTGCGGCGGGCGCCGGTGCGGCCCTGGCCGGGACCTCGACGGACCCGGAGGAGCACGACGCCGCCGCGGCGGACGCCGCCGACACCCCCGAGACCGCCGCCGGGGCCGCCGCAGGGTCCGCGGGCGATGAGCCGGTCACCGAGACGATGCGGACCCACACGCCGGCCGGGACGCCCGCGGCGGACCCGGGAGCGCACACCGACGACGTGGACGAGGCCGCTCCCGGGACGGCGCCCTCCGTTGCGGCCGACCCGCCCGCGGACCCCAGCGACGTGAGCGTGGACGAGAGCGCCGTCGGCGGGGTCCCCGCCTCCGCGAACAGCGACCACGACGCCGACGACGGGCGCCCCCGGACCGAAACCGGGCACGACGATGCGGTGCACGACGAGAGCGATCACGTCCTCGACCACGCGACGGCGGACCAGGCTGAGATCGGTGAGCCGGACGGTGCTAACGGCGACGGCGACGTCGACAGCGACAGCGACGGCCACGTCGACAACGACGGCCCTCCGGTGGGCGTTGACCAGCCCGAGGCCGACTCCCCGTCCCACGCCACCGGCCCGTCCGACACCCCCGCCACGTCCGGCGCCGGAGAGGCGACCGACACCACTCCCACGCCAGGGGCCGAGGCTCCGGGCGACGCGGCCGGACCCGAGGGAACCGCCCCGGAGGAAGCCGTCCCCGCGGCCGACGCGCCCTCGCCGGGCGGAGCCGTTCCGGCGGCGGGTGCCGTCCCGCCGGCCGGAGCCACCCCGCCGGCGGGAGTCACCCCGCCCGCACGGCCGGTGCCGCCGGTCCGGGGGGCTCCCCGGGTCGGTGCCGTCCCGCCGTTCGGTCGCGCCCACGAGCCCACGTCCACCCCGACCGGCGAGGGTGCCACCGGCCACGGGGACCTCTTCACGCCCGGCGTCCCGCCGGAAGAGTCGATCGGGGGTACCCCGACCGGCGCCTCCCCGGCCGCGGCGTCGGAGGCCGAGCCGGCCTCCGACCCTGGCGAGGAGGAGCGGCCGGGCCTGGTCGACCGCGCGAAGGCGCAGGTCGCGGGCTGGTTCGAGCCCGTGACGAGCAGCCAGGACCGCGGCTTCGGCCCGGCCGGCTCATGGCGCGACGAGCCCCCGTCGAACGGTCACCACCAGGGCGGCTGACCGCCGCCCTCGCGGGCGAGCACCCGGGCGACCGCCCGGGTGGTCCCGACGGCGGTCAGCAGGCTGCCCGGGCCGTCGAGCGGGGTGCGTGCCCAGACGACCCCGCCGTCGTCGTGGGCCTCCTCCGCGTCCGGCGCGGCCTCGCCGACCACCAGCACCGAGCCCACCGACCGCGCGCCATCGGTCCCGCCGATCCCGGTGAGGGCGGCGTCGGCGCCGTCGATCACCGTCGTCGACGCGAGGACCGGGACGCCCCCGACCGTCGCACGGGTGGTCGACGCGCACCGGCCCCCTGCCTGCCCGGAGCGCCCGAGCACGAGCTGCTCCACCACCCGGGCCCGCCCGCCCTCCGCGGCGTCGAGGCGCACCGAGGGCGCCCAGACCGCGCCGTCGCAGACCACCGTCGGCTCGGGGCGCCAGTCGAGCGCCGACCCCTCGGCCAGCACGGCCTCGGCATCGAACGAGGCGGCCGCCCCCGCGTCGCGGCCCGGTTGCACGACGGTGGCCGCGGCACTGTGCACCGCCAACCGCTCCCCCGGCCCGAGCTCGATCCGGAGCCGCAGCCGGTCCCCGCCGAGCGGTCCGCCGCCGACCGCGACGACGTGCACCCGCCGCCGTCCGGTGCGCCGCAGGACGACCGGCGGCGCCGAGGCGAAGGTCAGCCGGCCGTCGACCAGCCGCAGCCGGGCCGCCGCCTCGACCGCCGACGCGCCCACCGGAGGGACCCCGGCGACCGCCGTCACGCCGTCACCGGCACCTGGGCCCGCACCCAGTCGACCACCTCCGTGATCGGCGCGGTGCGCACCGAGGTCAACGCGGTCGGCTTCCCGTCCCGGACCCGGGCCGCATCGGCGGCCATCCGCGACGTATCCGCGCCGACCAGGGGGCCGAGGTCCACCTTGTTGATCACGAGCAGGTCGGCCCCCGCGACGCCCGGGCCGCCCTTGCGGGGCACGTCGTCGCCGCCCGCGGTGTCGATCACGAAGATCTGCCGGTCGACGAGGCCGTAGCTGAAGGTGGCCGTGAGGTTGTCGCCGCCGGACTCGACGAGCACGAGGTCGGGGTCGAACCGCTCCACGAGGTCCTCGACGGCGTCGAGGTTCGCGGTGACGTCGTCCCGGATCGCGGTGTGGGGGCAGCAGCCGGTGCGCACGGCGACGATCCGGTCGGCGTCGAGGACGGCCTCGCGGCGCAGGAAGTCGGCGTCCTCGGTGGTGTAGATGTCGTTGGTGACGACGGCGACCGAGAGATCGTCCCGCAGCACCCGGCACAGCGCCGCGACCAGGGCGGTCTTCCCGCAGCCCACGGGGCCGCCGATCCCGATGCGGACGGCGCGGCCGGGCTTCTCGGGGTGGTCGTGCGCCCCGCCGCCGAGGTCCTGGTCGTCGAGTCTATGAAGCAAAGAGGGCTCCTTCGGAACGGGCGTGCACGACGGCGAGCACCTCGGGCAGCGGCGTCGTCGCGGTGGGCAGCAGGTCGGGGTCGTCGGCGACGGCGGCCCGGGTGCCGGCGTAGGTGGCCTGGGCGACGACGTCGGTGTGCTCCTCGAGGGCCCGGGCGTGTACGCCCGCGAGCGCCAGCGGGTCGAGGCCGAGCAGCCGGACCCCCGCCGAGCACACCTGGCCCACGAGGTGGTGGACGGCGAGGGCGGCCGCGTCGTGCGCCGAGCCCCCGGCCGCGGCGGTGACGACGCCGAGCACGAACGCTTGGTGGGGCCGCGCACCGAGCCCGTGGACGGCGGCGTGGGGCCAGGCCGCGCGGACGGTGCGCAGCATCGCCCGGCCCTGCGCCCGCGACACCTCCCGCAGCGCCGCGACCGGGGTGCGGGCGGACAGCGCGGCGTCCCAGCGCGCCCAGTCGATCCCGGGAGCCCACTGCGGTTCCGGTGCGGGGCGCCCGTCGCCACAAGATTCGACCCAAGGGGCCCCTCGCTCAGGACCGCCCGGGCGCTCCGCCTCCGGTGACGGGCGCCCCTCGCCACTAGATGCGACCGAAGGGGCCCTTCGCTCAGGAACCAGCGCGCACGCCGCCGCCGCGGCCGCCGCGTTGACCAGCCCCGCCGTCGGGACCCGGCCGGCGAGCCAGGCCGCGACGTCCTCCGGGGCCCGCACGAGCCCCCGCCTCACGGCGGCCTCGAGGCCCCCGGAGTGGGCGTGTCCCCCGGTCGGCAACCGGGAGTCGGCGAGCAGCCAGAGCGCAGGAGCGGGCGGCACCGACTCACCCTAGTGGGGCGCCGTGCGCGCCCAGGTGACCGCGACGTTTCGTCGACAGCAGGCCCGGGTCGCGACGCGTCAGAGGCGGCCCGTGAACGTCGCGGGGTTGAGGACGAATCCCGGCCGCACGTCGACCTGCAGGTCACCCGACGGCGAGGGCGAGCCGAACCCCAAGGAGTACGTCGTGCTCTTGCCCGGCTGGACCGAGGTGTTGGGTGGCCCCAGGATCTTCTTGGTCGAGTCGAAGATCGCCGGGGCATCCTGTCCGTCCACCGAGGCGCTGACGCTGGTCTGCGGTGGTTGGTAGACCTCGTTGGTGCCGTTCTTGATGGTGACCTTCACCTGGAACGCCTTGGCTCCGGCGTCCCCGGCGGCGTACTGGGACGGGGTGAACGGGGTCGGCGCGGCCACCGTCACCTCGAGCCCGTTGGGGTAGCGGATCGGGGTACCGAAGGGTGCCGTGTTCGACGCCGCGCCCTGGTCGGTCGGCCCGCCCGGGGCCGGAGCGGACGCGGACGGCGTGCCCACCACGGGCTGGGTGTCGCTGACGGCCTTCGCGAACGTGGCCGCGTAGATGATGCAGATCAGCAGCCCGAGGAGCGAGACGACGATGCCGGCGATCGCCATCCCGCGCCCGCCGCGTCGCCCGGCGCGGACCAGTCCGACGACCGCGAGGGCCAGTCCGATGATGACCAACGGCCACGCGATGACCCCGATGAACGGGATGAAGGAGAAGACCAGCCCGATCAGTCCGACGACGAAGCCGGCCGTGGCGAACCCGTTGCTGCGCACCGCCGCGGCCGGGGCGGACGGCGGTGCGGCGGTGGAGGTCCCGGCCGCGGCCCCGGAGCCCTGCTGCTCGTACCCCTGCTGGCCGTAGCCCTGCTGGCCGTAGCCCTGCTGCCCGTAGCCCTGCTGCCCGTAGCCCTGCTGCCCGTAGCCCTGCTGCCCGTAGCCCTGCTGCCCGTAGCCCTGCTGGCCGTAGCCCTGCTGGTCATAGCCCTGCTGGTCATAGCCCTGCTGGTCGCCGCCATGACCTCCGGACTGGTCCGAGTGCCGACCCGAGCGCGATGAACCAGGCGCCCCGCGGTCCTGCGGCGCGTACCCGCCGTCGTCCTGATCCGCCATGGCCGACCCCCCAGCCGAGATCCAATAGTCCGGGCAGGCTACGGGTCGGCGGCCCCGGCGGCGCGGTCACCGCCCGAACAGGGCGGGCTCGCCGTGCACGACGGCCGCGCCCTCCAGGTCGAGGAGCGCGCGCTTGCGGTCGGTGCCCCCGCCGTAGCCGGTCAGCGACCCGTTCGCCCCCACGACACGGTGGCACGGCACGACGATGCTGACGGGGTTCTTGCCGTTCGCCAGGCCCACGGCCCGGACCGCCGTCGGCGCCCCGATGGCCACCGCCAGCTCGCCGTAGCTGCACGTCGCGCCGTAGGGGATGTCGCGCAGCGCCGCCCAGACCCGCGACTGGAACTCGGTCCCGCGCAGCAGCACCTCGACCGAGAACTCCTGCAGCTCCCCCGCGAAGTACGCGGCGAGCTGCTCCCGGGCCGCCGGCGCCGCGTCGGCCACCCGCTCCCCCAGCCGCTGCGGGCCGGGCCCGTGCCGGTGCTCGGTCATGTAGAGCCCGGACAGCACCCCGTCGTCCGCGCGCAGCGTCAGCGGCCCCAGCGGGCTCTCGTGCACCGAGTGCGTCGTCGTCACCGGGCCACCATCGCAGACCCCACCGACAGCCTCGCCCGGTCGAACAGGAGGTGATGCACTCCGGCACCGGCAGGCGGGGGTTGTTGCAGAAGACGGCCGTGAGCCCGGCGTGGTCGATCAGGCGGGGCGTCGGGTCCGGGCGAGAAGCTCAGAGGCCGAGCAAGGCAACACCGCCTTCCATTGCGCCTACGTCGACCAGCCGCAGCCATTCTGTAGGTGCGCTCGACATCTGCATTCAGCACGTGTTGCATTGGATGCCGTGAGTCAAGCCCCCGAATGAAGCATATTTCGATCTCGCTCTCGCACCTACTGTCACTTCTGGTGGTCGTTTCGACGCGTGCCATCGGAACGTTGCGACGAGAGGGTGATGGGTCATGACGGTGACGGCACTCAGGCCGGACGGTTCGAGGGAGCAGCTCCCCGAGGACGCCCTCCAAGAGCTGCGGGAGCACCTCCGGGGCTCGGTCGTGGCTCCCGACGGAGTGGACGTCGCGACCGAACCCCGCGTGGCGTGGAACGCCATGCATCCCGAGCAGCCCTCGATCTCGACCCGCTGCACCGGGACCGCGGACGTCGTCGACGCGGTGACCTTTGCTCGCGAGCACGGCCTCCTGGTGGGTGTCCGCGGCGGCGGGCACTCGGTCGCGGGTCTGTCCTCGGTAGGCGAGGGCATGCTCATCGACCTGTCTCTCATGCGCGGCGTGCAGGTGGACCCCGATCGGCGGCTGGCGCACGTCCAGGGCGGCGCCCTGCTCGGTGACGTCGACCGTGAGACCCAGGCGTTCGGACTGGCCACGCCGCTGGGACGGGTGTCGGAGACCGGGGTCGCCGGGCTGACCCTCGGCGGCGGGTACGGCCACCTCAACGCGATGTACGGCCTGGCGTGTGACAACCTCGTCGAGGCCCAGGTGGTCACGGCCGATGGCCGGGTGGTGACGGCTTCCGCCGAACAGCATCCCGACCTGCTCTGGGCGCTGCGCGGGGGTGGCGGCAACTTCGGGGTCGTCACCTCTTTCACCTTCCGGCTGCACCCGGTCGGGCCGATGGTCGCCTTCGCCGGCGCGTTCTACCCGCTCGAGGAGCTCGGCCGGATCGAACGGGGGTGGCGCGACTACATCGTGGGAGCTCCTCGCGAGGTCACCTCGTTCATCGTGACGATGACCTTCCCGGCCGCTCCCGGGATGCCCGAAGTGATCCACGACCGGCCGGTCGCCATCGTCGGCGCGGTCCACTGCGGCGACGTCGACGCCGGGATGACGACGCTGCAGCCGCTGCGGGAACTGGGCACGCCGCTGTTCGACATGTCGCAGCCCATGCCCTACACCGCCGTGCAAACCGCGTTCGACCCGTTCTTCCCGCGCCAGACGTTGCGCGCCTACTGGAAATCTCAGTACCTGGACGAGCTCACCGACGAGGCGATCGACGCGATCGCGGCACGCGCCATGGACCGGCCAGGGCCGATGAGCCTCGCCAACACGTTCTACCTCGGAGGTGCGGTGCACGACGTCGGCCCGGAGGACACGGCGTTCCCCGAGCGGTCGGCGCCGTTCATGGTGTCCTACGACAGCATGTGGACCGACGTTGCCGACGACGCCTCGGCGATCGCCTGGACCCGGTCGGCATGGCAGGAGATGACCCGCTACGGGAACGGAAGGCCGTTCTTGAACTTCACGGGACTGGCCGAGGAACCGCTCGACGCGAACGTGCAGACCGCCTTCGGGCGCAATCTCCAGCGGTTGGCCGAGATCAAGGCCGTCTACGACCCGGAGAACTTCTTCCGCCTCAACAACAACGTGCTGCCCAGCGCCTGAGGAACCGGCGGAGCGAGGAGGGATGCCTGGCGCGGTCGACGTGGACAGCGAGCCCTACCCGCACGATCAGATGGAGGCGACCGTCGGACCGGGATGGCGGAGATCACGCTCCGCTCATCGATGTGGTGGACCTACGAGCTGAACCGCCCGTACCGCCCGGAAGCGGGATGCTGCCGACGTTCGCGTCGGTGTTTGCGCCGTCGGATCCATGGCCACCCGGCCCGCCGCTGGCGCCGACGGCGGCATTTCCGCCTACCGAGTCTGTGCCGGCGGTGCGCGTCACTGGCCCGGGCTCGCTCATCGGTCGAGGACGACCATCGAGCGCATCCGAGATCGGGCGCGGCGGGACGGTTGCCGCGGCGGAGTCGAGGGCGGACGGTGAGCGGCACGAACCCACGTGGGGGGTGGTGTCATGGAGCGCAGAGGATGCCCGCGCGAGGCCCCCGACCCCGGACTGGCCGCGAGAACCGTCAACCTCGTGGTGGTCCCTGCGGCGACGACCTCGCCCGGCACCCCCACCGCACGCGTCGGGACGGGCAAGACAGACAGCGGGCAGAGACAGAGGCGAGGCTGGGTGTTCACCGCCCTCGCCTGCGGCGTGGTACTGGTCGCCATCGCGGGAGGGCTGGTGCTGGGGCTAGGACTCACCACGGCGGGGGCAAC
>NZ_JBVPVA010000306.1:0-26346 GCF_055612215.1 Actinomycetospora sp.
AACACACACGGCTACCTCACCCGAGCCGCCATCGACACCGCCGCACGCCTCCGAGAGCGCGCCCGCCACCGCGCCGGCGAACCGGACCCCGACACCGAACCCGACCCCAACGACCGCTTCCCCGAGGAACCGCCCTTCTGAGGCAGGCCGGGAGCGAGAGGTCGGGTTGAGGGATCGGGACGCCTCCGGGCGCCCGTCGTCAGGGGGTGGCGAGGGGGCGGGCCCGCTCCGCGAGCAGCCGCACGGCCAGAGCGGCCAGCACGGTCCCCATGAGGAAGCGTTGGGCCCGCAGCCAGCGGGGATGGCGGGCCAGGGCACGGGCGAGGCTGCCCGCGGTGAGCACGATGACCGCGTTCACGCTGAGGGCGATCGCGATCTGGACGGCCCCGAGGATGAGGCTCTGCAGCGCGATCGATCCTCGCGTCGGGTCGACGAACTGGGGCAGCAGCGCCACGTAGAGCACCGCGATCTTGGGGTTGAGGAGGTTGGTCACCAACCCCATGACGAAGAGTCGTCGAGGCGGGTCCGCCGCGTGGGCCGGCGGCGCGAAGGCATTCGTGCCGCCGGGTCGCAGCGCCTGCCAGGCCAGGTAGAGGAGGTAGGCCGCTCCCGCGATCTTGAGCGCGAGATAGGCCGTCGGGACCGCGGCGAAGATCGCCGTCATCCCCGCGGTGGCGGCGGCGAGGTAGACCCCGAACCCCACGGCGACGCCCAGCAACGAGACGAGGCCGGCCCGACGCCCCTGGGTGATCGACCGCGACACCAGATAGATCATGTTCGGCCCCGGCGTGAGGACGAGCCCCAACGCGACGACCGCGACACCGACGACTGCCGGGACCGTGAGCACGGGACCAGACTGCTCCAGCCCCGGCCGCGAGTGCGCAGAGATAACACTTCGGGAGTAGTCGCTCGGAGGTGTTTCTCACCGCAAGTAGTCGAACTACTCTCCGCGAGGCGAACAGGACGGAACCATTGCCGCCCTGTCATGACGCTCCGTGAGAGGCAGCAGACATGCAGTGGTATCTCAAGGCCCTCAAGCAGTACGCCGACTTCCACGGCCGCGCCCGACGCACCGAGTTCTGGATGTTCGTGCTCGTCAACGTCGTCATCTCGATCGTCCTGGGCATCGTCGACACGGCGACGGGGACCGCCGGCGCCTTCGCGGCGGGCGGCACGGCCTCGTTCAGCCCCGGCATCCTCGGCACGATCTACGGACTGGCCGTGCTGATCCCCTCGATCGCGGTGACGGTGCGACGCCTGCACGACACCGACCGGTCGGGCTGGTGGTTCTTCATCCAGCTGATCCCGATCGTGGGCGGCATCGTGATCCTGGTGTTCGCCTGCCTGGAGGGCACCCGCGGGCCCAACCGCTTCGGCGCGGACCCGAAGCTCGAGGTCGCCGGCGAGCAGCCCGGCCACCCGGCCATGCCGGTCTAGGGTCGCCACTCACCGCGGCGAAACGGCTGCGGGTCAGGTATCCGAGCAACGCGGGCGGGGTACAGCCCAGGCGACTCGACCGATCCGCATCGCCGGAGGGGGGCGCCGCGGTGACTCCGGCACCGACACCCACGCAACGTGAAGAGGCCCTGGTCTCGGCCTTCGTCCGACTGGCCGACACCCTGGTCGCCGACTACGACGTCATCGAGCTCTTCCACGCCCTGTGCGCGGACTGTGTCGAGCTGCTCGACGTCGACGCCGCCGGCCTGCTGTTCGGGGACCAGCGCGGCAGCCTGCGCCTGGTCTCGGCCTCCACGGAGGCGGCGCAGCTCGTCGAACTGTTCCAGCTCCAGTCCGACCAGGGTCCCTGCCTGGACTGCTACACCGCCGGCAGCCAGGTGCACGTCGGCGTGCTGGCGCACGAGACCCGGTGGCCGCGCTTCGTCGCGCGCGCCCGTGACCACGGGTTCGCTGCAGTACACGCGTTCCCGCTGAAGCTGCGCGGCCAGACCATCGGCGCGCTCAACCTGTTCCACAGCCGCGCCGGCGGCATGCCCGACGGCGACCTGGCCATCGCGCAGGCCCTCGCCGACGTGGCCACGATCGCCGTCCTCTCCGGTCGCCACGCCCAGGAGCGCGAGGAGCTCACCGAGCAGCTGCAGGCCGCGCTGCGCAGCCGCGTGATCATCGAGCAGGCCAAGGGCATCCTCGCCGAGCGCGGTGGCATCCCGCTCGACGAGGCCTTCGTCCGCCTGCGCACCCAGGCCCGCAGCTCCCGCCGTCGGCTCTCCGACCTGGCCGCCGCCGTCGTCGACGGGACCTTCGACACCACCGACCTGCTGAGCTGAGGGTCGCGGGTTTGCGCCCGGGGCCGGAACGCCGAACACCGGCGGCGTGAGCGACGACGACTACGTCCACTGGCAGGACGTCACGACCCGCTGGAACGACAACGACACCTACGGGCACCTGAACAACGTGGTGCACCACGACATCATGGACAGCGTCGTCAACCGGTGGATGATCGAGAACGGCTGCCTCGACCCCCACGACGGCGACACCGTCGGGCTCGTCAAGCAGGTGCACTGCGAGTACCGGGCGCAGGCCGGGTTCCCCGATGTCGTCTCGGTCGGCCTGCGGGTCGGTGAGCTCGGACGCTCCAGCGTGCGGTTCGAGGTCGGCATGCGCCGCAGCGACGGCGAGCTGTTCTTCGAGGGCAGCTTCACCCAGGCCTTCATCGACCGGAAGAGCGAGGAGACGGTCCCGATCGAGGGCGACCGCCGCACCGCGCTGGAGGGCCTGCAGCTCGCCTCGTCGTAGGCGTCGGCTCAGCCCGCCGGGGAGACGTTCTGGTTGAGCCGGAACACGTTCGCCGGGTCGTAGGTCCGCTTGAGCTCGGCGAGGCGGCCCTGGTTGGGCCCGAAGGCGGACCGGACGCGGTCGGGCCCCTCGTTGCCGAGGTTGTTGACGTAGACGGCGTCCTCCAGGTGCGGGCGCAGGACGTCGAAGGTGCTCCGCGCCCAGGCGACGATCTCGTCCGACCGGGCCGGGTCGGACCACTGGGACAGGATGAGGAGGTCGTACTGCCGGGCCCGGTGGGGGAAGGCCGTGGCGCCGACGGGCACGCGGGCGGCGGCTCCCCGCAGCGCCTGCAGCCCGATGCCCGTCTCCGGCGTCGGGATGGTCGGCGTCACGGCGAGCAGGGCGTCGACGGCGGCGTCGGTGAGGTGCCGGAGGTAGCCGGACTTCCAGTAGTGCCGCCGGCCGCGCGGATAGCCTGCGTCGGGCGCGCGCTGCCAGTCGACGAAGTCGACGGGGCCGATCGAGTCCTCCCGGGGACGCCCGAACCCCCGCAGCGGCCGCAGCACCTGCCCGCCCTCGTCGAGGTCACCGGACCAGCACACGACGACCCGGACGACGGGGCGGCCGTCGTCGTCGAGGCCCAGGGCGAGCGAGCTGGACAGCTCGTCGGGGGCGGTCGCCATGAACCGGTGGTGCTCGAACAGAACCGCCCGCGCCTCCGACCACGAGTAGGTCAGCGCCCCCGCGAGCACCCGCGACACCGGGTGCAGCCGGTACCGGAACGACGTGACCACGCCGACGTTGCCGCCGCCGCCCCGGAGCCCCCAGAGCAGGTCCGGGTGCGCGTCCGGTCCGACCTGCCGGATCTCCCCGTCGGCGGTCACGACCTCGGCCGCCACCAGGTTGTCGCACGCCAGCCCGTGGACGCCGTTGAGCCAGCCGAGCCCGCCGCCGAGGGTCAGTCCGGCGATCCCGGTTCCGGACATCACACCGAGCGGGGTGGCGAGGCCGTGGCGCTGCGTCGCGGCGTCGAGGTCCCCGAGAAGGAGGCCGGGGCCGGCGTCGGCGAGCCGCCGCTCCGGGTCCACGGACACCTCCCGCATCCGCGAGAGGTCCAGGACGATCCCCCCGTCGCACACGGCGTTCCCGGCGACCCCGTGGCCACCGCCGCGGACCGAGAGGGCCAGGTCGTGGGTGCGGGCGTACCGGATGCCCTCCGCGACGTCGGCCGCGTCCCGACAGCGCAGGATCGCCATCGGCCTGCGGTCGATCATCGCGTTGAAGACGGCGCGGGCCTCGTCGTAGTCGGGATCGCCGGGGCGGATGGCGGGCACGGCGAGCTCGGTGGGTGCGGTCACGGCTTCCTCCCTCAGGCCTCGGGCCCCGAGCGTGACGACGCCGCCTAAACGTCGGCTAACCGTGGGATGCCGGTCTCCGCCCGCAGCGTCGCCGCCTCGGCGCCCAGGGCGGCGGCGCGGTCGGGCTCGCCGAGACGGACCGCAACGTCGGCGAGGCCTTCGAGGGCCTCGGCCGTGCCCGCCCGGTGCCCGATCCGCCGACAGAGGTCGAGGGCGTCCCGGAAGGCGGTCCGGGCCTCGGCGACGCGTCCGTCGTCGAGGGCGATCCGCCCGCTCTGGCGCAGCACCGACGCCTCGCCCTCCGCGTACTCGACGCTGCGGTAGTGGGCGAGCGCCTCGCCGGAGAGCCGGGCCGCCTCCTGCGCGTCTCCCCAGCGCTGCTCGATCGAGGCCAGCACGTCCCGCGCCAATCCGCGCGCAGTGCCCTCGCCGACCGCCTCCGCGTGACGGAGTCCCCGCAGCGCGACCGCGCGGGCCGCATCGGGCTCCCGACGGTCGCGGTGGAGACGGGCGAGCTGCGCCTCGGACAGGGACGCGGTCCACACGTCGCCCGCGGCCAGGGAGCGGGCCACGCCGTCCTCGTAGCGCTGCTGAGCGCGGTCGTAGCGACCCCGCGCCCAGTCGACCGTGGCCAGGAGGGCGAGCGCGTCGCCCTCCCAGATCGCGGCGCCCAGCCCACGCGCGACGGCGAGCTCCTCCCCCGCGAGCTGTTCGGTGTCGGCGAGGTCGGCCCGCCCCAGGGACAGCAGGGCACCCGCGCCGAGCAACGGCAGCCGCTCCGCCGCCGGGCCCCGAGCGGTGACGTCGAGGGCCGCCCGGACCCAGTGCAGCCCTTCGTCCCGCGCGCCGCGCAGGTCCCAGTAGTGCCACAGACACCGGACGAGGCGGACGCCGAGCCCGGCGTCGTGGCCGAAGCACCACGTGAGCGCCGTCCGCAGGTTGTCCCGCTCGGTGTCCAGGCGGGCCAGCCAGGGACCCGAGGACGGGCCGAACAAGGTGGTGCGGGCCTGTTCCGCGAGATCGAGGTAGTGCCGGGCGTGCCGCTCGGCGAGCTCCGCGCGGGCGTCGGCGTCGAGCTGGTCCGCGGCGTAGGCCCGCAGCGTCTCCAACAGGCGGTACCGCACTCCCCCGTCCGTCTGGTCGTCGAGCTGGACCATCGACGACGTGGCGAGGCGGGCGAGCGGGACCGCGACGTCGGTGTCGCCGCCCCGGACCGCGGCCACGGCCGTGAGGTCGAACCCACCCGGGAAGACGGCCAGCCCCGCGAACAGGGACCGCTCCTCCGCGTCGAGCAGCGCGTGCCCCCACGCGAGCGTCGTCGCGAGGCTGCGGTGCCTCGGGTCGGCGGTGCGCGACGCGGCCTCCAGGAGCGCGAAGCGGTCGTCGAGCCGGTCGACGAGGTCGCGGAGGGACAGCGAGGCCGCGCGGGCAGCCGCCAGCTCGATCGCGAGGGGGAGCCCGTCGAGCCGCCGACAGAGCTCGGCGACGAGCGCGATCGGGGTGGCGGTGGCGCCCGGTCGCGCGGAGACGGCGCGCTCCCGGAAGAGGCGCACGGCGGGGTTGGCTGCGGTGTCCTCCTCGGCGGCGCCGGGCGGCGGGACCTCGAGGGGACGGACCGGGTGGACGCGTTCTCCCGGGACGCCGAGCGGCTCGCGGCTCGTCGCGAGCACCCGCAGCGGGGCCGCGGCGGCGAGCAGGTCCTGGACGAGCACCGCGCACTCGCCGACGACGTGCTCGCAGTTGTCGAGGACCAGCAGGGTCGGTCGGGCTGCGAGCGCGGCCACGATCGTCCGGGTCAGCGGATGCCCGGGTTCACCGCGGACGCCCACCGCATCGGCGAGCGACTCCGGCAGCAGGGCCGCGTCGGCCAGGGGCGCGAGGTCGACCATCCTGGCCTCGACGTCGACCTCGCGGCGCGCGGTCTCCAGCGCGATCCGCGTCTTCCCGGCACCTCCGGGACCCGTCAGCGTCACGAGCCGGTGCTCCCCCAGCAGGGCCGCGACCTCGTCGAGCTCCCGGTGGCGGCCGACGAGCGAGCCGAGCGGCACGGGCAGGGTGGAGGCGGTGGTCGGTCCGGGCCGGAGCCGGGGGTCGTGGCGCAACACGGCCAGCTCCAGGTCGCGCACCTGCTGCTGCGGTTCCACCCCCAGCTGCTCGACGAGGGCCGTGCGCAGCCGCCGGCACGCGGCGAGCGCGTCGGCCTGCCGCCCGCACCGGTACAGCGCGAGTACCAGGTGGGCGCCGAGGTCCTCGCGCAGCGGGTGCTCCGCGGTCATCTCCTCCAGCTCGGCGACGACCGCCTGGTGGTGTCCCGCGCGCAGCTCGGCGTCGACGCGCAGGGTCCGCGCCTCGACCCGCAGCTCCTCCAGCCGTGCCGCCGCCGCCCGGGCGAAGGGCTCCTCGACCCCGGCGAGCGGCGGTCCCCGCCAGTGCGCGAGGGCGACGGTGAGCTGCTGGGCCACCTGGTGCGGACGCACCGGGAGGTCGCGGCGGGCGTCGTCCAGCGCCCGCTCGAACCGCGCCGCGTCCACCTGCTCGGCGGCGGCGTCGAGCGCGTAGCCGCCGTCGCGGGTCACCAGGGACCGGGGCCGTCCCTCGGCCTCCAGCACCCGTCGTAGCGCGGCGACGGCGCCGTGGACCATGGTGGCCGCCGTCGGGGGCGCCGGGTCCGGCCACAGCAGCTCGACCAGGTGCTCGACGCTCACGCTCGTGCCCCGCTGCAGGAGCAGCGCGGCCAGCACCGCCCGCCGTCGCGGACCCCCGAGGACCATCGGCACCCCGGCGGCGTCCAGCGCCGCGACCGGCCCCAACAGGCAGAACGTCACCGGTCCCACCGCCACGCACCACCCTGGAACGTGGTCGCGGCCACGGTCAAGCACGATGGGCCCGTGGAACGGGTGCTCGGGATCGGTGGCTACTTCCTGCGTGCGGCCGATCCGGCGGCCCTGAGCGCCTGGTACCGCGACCGCCTGGGTCTCGACGCGGACGACCTCTGGCAGCAGGGAGCCGGGCCGACGGTGTTCGCGACGTTCGCCTCCGACACCGACTACCTCGGCTCCCGCGAGCAGCGGGCGATGCTGAACTTCCGGGTCCGCGACCTCGACGCGATGCTGGCGCAACTGCGCGCCGCCGGGGCCGACGTCGCCGAGGAGACCCAGGACATGGACGGGATCGGTCGCTTCGGCTGGGTGACCGATCCCGAGGGCAACCGGATCGAGCTCTGGCAGCCCGCCTGAACCACCGCGCCCGTCAGCTCCCCCGTCCCCCGGCGTCCAGCGGGAGCCGCGCGAACTCGCTCAGCAGCAGCGAACGGCGTCGCGTGGCGCCGGGGAGCCTCCGCAGCCGCGGCATCCGGGCGGCCAGGGCACTGAGCGCGACGCGGGCCTCGAGGCGGGCCAGGGGCGCGCCGAGGCAGTAGTGGATGCCGCCCGAGAACGCGAGGTGCTCCCCCGCCGTCGCCCGGGTCGGGTCGAAGGCGTCCGGATCGGTGTGCACGGCCGGGTCCCGGCCGGCGGCCCCGAGCATCGCCAGCACGGTGGTGTCGGGCGCGAGGGTCCGGGTGCCGAGCTCCACCTCGACGTGCGGCACGCGGGCGGTGAACTGCACCGGCGGGTCGTAGCGCAGGGTCTCCTCGACGACGTCCGCCGCGCCCGCGAGCGGGTCGTCCACGAGCTGCTGCCAGGGCTCGCCGGCCTCGAGCATCGCGGTGACCGCGTTGCCGATCAGCCCGCTCGTGGTCTCGAACCCGGCGAGCAGCAGCAGCACCGCCAGGCTCACCGCCTCGTCGTCGGCGACGTCCTCGGCGGCCAGCCGGTCCAGGACGTCGCCGTCGGCGCCGGCCTGCCCGGCGCCCCGGCGTCGGGCCAACAGGTCGGCCATCAGGGCCCGGAGCTCGACGACCGCGCGCTCGAGCCGGTGCAGGGCGCGCAGCGAACGCACGCCCCCGAGCCCGGCCCCGACCGCCCGGCCCCAGTGGGCGAAGGCGTCCGCGTCCGCGTCGGGCACCCCGAGGATGTCGGCGATGATCGCCACCGGCAGGGGCACCGCGACGTCCGCGACGAGGTCAAAGCGGCCCTTCCGGGCGGCGTCGTCCACCAGCCGGGCGGCCAGCCGCAGCGCGAGCTCCTCGCGTTCCGCGATCCGCGCCGGGGTGAAGACCGGGGCCACCAGGCGCCGCAGTCGGGTGTGCTCGGGCGGGTCGAGGCCGAGGATCGACAGGTCGACGGGCTCGAGGAGCGGGTCCCGCACCCCGTCCACGGCTCCGCCCGGGGTGCCGCCGGCGCGGGTCCGGACGCCGTACCGGCGATCACGCACCACCTCCTGGCACGCGGCCGCCGTCGCGACGACCACGACGCCGCTGCGGCTGGCGTAGGGCTGCGCCGCCTCCCGCAACCGGCGGTGGATCTGGTGCTGCTGGCCGCTCCAGGGTGGGTAGAGCAGCCGCAGCACCGGGTCGCCGGCCAGGGCGAGCGCCCACCCGCCGCCGTGGATCAGCGCCAGACGGCCGCCCAGCCGCAGGTCCCGCGCCAGGTCCATCGGCACCCCTCTCCGGTCCGCCCCGGAGCGTCCCAGCCGGGACGGTGAAGCGTCGAGGAGCGGCGTCGTCCTGCGCGACAATCCCCGGGTGGAGCAGCGGATCGACGAGGTGGTGCTCGCCGACGGCACCGCCCTGGCGTACGCCTCCGTCGGCCAGGGCCGGCCGCTCGTCTACGTGATGGGGTGGCTGACCCACCTCCGGCTGGGCTGGGAGCTCCCGGCCGAGCGGGCGCTCTACGAGGGACTGGCCCAGGGCTGTCGGCTGGTGCGTTACGACCGCGCCGGCTGCGGGCTGTCGGCGGCCGTGGACCGCCCGCCGTCGCTGGCGTTCGAGCTCGAGCAGCTGGCCGCGGTCACCGCGACGCTGGACGGACCGTTCGACCTCATGGGCACCTCGATGGGTGCTCCGGTCGCGGTGGCGTGGGCCGCGGCGCACCCGGAGACGGTCCGGCGCCTGGTGCTCTACGGCGGCTGGGTGCGCGGTGGCGAACTGTCCCCGCCGCCGGTGCGCGACCACGTCCTCGGCCTGGTCGAGTCGCACTGGGGGCTGGGCTCCGAGGTGCTCACCGACATCTTCGCCCCCGACGCCGACCCGCTCACGCGCGCCGACGCGGCGCGCTACCAACGCGCGTGCTCGAGCGCCGCGACCGCGCGGGCGCTGCTCGCGCTCAGCTACCGCCTCGACGTCGGCGACCTCGTCGGGCAGGTACGGGCCCCGACGCTGGTGGTGCACCGCACCGGCGACCGCGCGGCTCCCGTCGCGCAGGCGCACGCCCTCGCCGAGGGCATCGACGACGCCGAGCTCGCGCTCCTGCCGGGCCGGTCGCACCTCCCGTACGCGGGCGACCGGGACGAGCTGGTGCGGGTGGTCCGCCGCTTCCTCGGCCTGCCCGTGGCCCGGCGCCGCGCCGACGGGCTGACGCCCCGCCAGCGAGAGGTGGCGGAACTGGTGAGCCAGGGCTGCACGAACCGCGAGATCGCGGCGCGCCTCGGGATCGACGAGCGCTCGGCCGAGGGCCACGTCGAGCGGATCCGGCTGCGGCTCGGCTTCCGGTCCCGCGCCCAGATCGCGGCGTGGTCGAGCGGGCAGCGCGAAGTGGGGTAGTTCCACGCCTGACCCGGCGGCGGGGTCGGCGCAGAGTGCTCGGCATGAACTCCGTGACCAGCACCGACGCGACGACCCCCGCGACCGACTTCGAGGTGCACGCCGCGCGCGGGCCCTTCAACGCCGCGTTCTTCAGCGTGATGGGGCCGAACCTCGAGTGGAACCTGCGGCGGCACAAACGACGCGTGTTCGCCGACCTGCCCCGCACCGTCGTCGAGCTCGGCTCCGGGGTGGGCGCCAACCTCCGCTACCTGCCCACCGGCTCGACGCTCGTCGCCGTCGAGCCCAACCCCCACATGCACCGTCGGCTGCGCGCCGCGGCCGACCGGGCCGGCGTGCGGCTCGACCTCCGCGAGCGGGGCGCCGAGCGCACGGGCCTGCCCGACCACAGCGCGGACACCGTGATCTCCTCGCTCGTGCTCTGCACCGTGCGCGAACCCGCCGAGGTCCTCGCCGAGGTCCGTCGCATCCTGCGGCCCGGCGGCACCTTCCGGTTCGTGGAGCACGTCGCCGCCCGGCCCGGGACCCCGACGCGGTGGCTCCAGCGCGCGCTGCGACGGCCGTGGAGCTGGACCTTCGAGGGCTGCTCCTGCGAGCGGGACCTGGCCGCGGCGGTGCGCGCCGCCGGGTTCGCGCGCGTCGCCGTCGAGCCCTTCCGGCTGCACACCCCGTTCGTCCCCTTCAACACCCAGATCGCCGGCGTCGCGTACGCCTGACCCGTCGGCGGGCGGGTGAGGGTCAGAGCTCGTCCGGCGCCGTCGTCGCCGACGAGTCGGCGTCCTCGTCGCGGTTGCCGACTGCGGGGTCCTGCACGAGGGCCCCTTCCAGGGTCGCCGAGGAGTCGGCGTCCTCGGCCTCGGCCTCGCTCTGTCGTCCCATCGACGTCGGGTCCATCGGGCACCTCCAGGTGATCGGGCTCGGGTCGCGCCGGGGTGCCCGCCGACAGCGAACCGCCACACTCCGAGCCCCGCGGAGGAGGAACCTGGAGCCGTGATCCTCTCGAAGGTCCGGGACCCGCGGCTCGTGACGATCCGCCGCGGCGGCACCCTCACCGACGACGATCACCGTCTGCTCGCGCTGTGGGCGGCGTCGTGCGCCGAGCACGTGCTCGAGCTGTTCGAGTCGGTGCGCCCGGACGACCCACGGCCGCGGGACGCGATCGAGCACGCGCGGGCCTGGGTACGCGGCGAGGTCGCGATGATGGCGGCCCGCGCGGCGGGTGGGCACGCGATGGGCGCGGCCCGCGACCTCCGCGGAGCGCCCCGCCACGCCGCCTACGCCGCCGGCCAGGCCGGGGCCGTCGCGCACGTCGCCGCGCACGACCTGGGTGCGGCGGCCTACGCGATCAAGGCGGTGCGCGCCGCCGCACCGCCCGGACGGAGCGAGGCCGCGGGACGGCTCGAGTGCCGGTGGCAGCGCGACCAGCTCCCGGAGGAGATCCGGGAGCTGGTGCTCGACGACCAGCGCCTGCGCAACGAGCTGTGCTGGTCGGTCTTCGACTGCTGACCGCGAGGGATCAGCGCCTGCGGGCGCGCTCGTCGGCCGCCGTCCAGCGCCGCAGCGCCTCGTACCCGAGCCCGGCCGCGACGGCGACCGGCCAGTCGACGGCGCCGACGACGGTGAGCGCCGCGACGCCGAGCACCACCGATGTACGGCTGGTCGGCAGGACCCGGCCGGCCACCCGCAGCGGCGCGAGCAGGACGTCCCCGACGCCGTCGGCGAGGTCGGACGTCCGGACGAGCTGCCGGCTCCCGGGAGAGCCGGACGCGGGCGCTCCGCGACCGGCCGGGGTCGTCAGCACCTCGACCGGGGTCGGAGTGTCCACGGTGACCGGGGCCGACGAGCCCGACGGCGCGGGGACGTTGGCCGCGGCGGGCGGCGCCGGGTTCGCCGTACCGGTGGGCCTGGGGTCGGAGCTGCCGGTCCCACCGCTCGCGGACTCGGACTTGTCGGCCTTCTTGCCGTTCTTCGCCATCATCGGCCCCTCTCGACCTCGATACCGGAGCCTGCCCGGCGTCGCGGCGCCCGGAAACACGCGCGGAGAAGGGTCACCACGGACGTCCGGGAAGATGGGCCGGTGAACCGCGTCGCCGTGCACCAGTCGGTCCTGTCCACCCCCGACCCGGTCGCCGGTGTCTCCGCCGCGCGGGCGGCCGGGGTGGACTCGATCGGCTTCCACGTCGCGTCGATCGCCTCGGTCGAGTCGCTGTGGGACAAGGGCGCCGGGTCGGCCCTGCTCGCGACGCTGGTCGACGCCCTCCTCGTCTCGCGGGTCACCGCGCTGGACGTCGGCCGGGTGGACCTGGACCGTCGCGGCGACCCCACCGACGTCACGGGCCCGCAGTACCGCGTGCTGGACCTCGGGTCCCGCCTCGGGTGCCAGTTCGTCACGGTGCGGGCGGCCGAGGGCGGTGTCGGCGAGAACCGGGACCGGTTCGCCGAGCTGGACGCCGCCGCCGCCCGACGCGCGGTGCGACCGCTGCTGGTGCCGATCCCCGGCACCGCGGCCGGCGGGGTCCGGGAGGCCGCGGAGATCGTGCGGGGAACCCGGGGCGGGGTGGTCCTCGACGTGCGGCCCCGCACCGCGGACCCGGACGAGGTGGCCGAACTGATCGCCGAGCTGGGCGACGCGCTCGGCTACGTGCGGGTGGCGGCCGGCGAGCTCGACGTCGACATGGGGCCCGCCACCAGCCTGCTCGCCACGCTGCCGCCCCAGGTCCCGGTGGTCATCGGCTCACCCGCCGACGCGGGTGACCCGCCGGCCCCCGTCGACGACGTCGAGTTCCTCATCCGGTGCCGGGCCGGGCTGGACCGCCTGCTCATCCACCCGCGGGCCCTGGCGGCCGAGCAGGGTCTGCGGACGTGAGGTAGGCGACGACCAGGTCCCCGACCATCGTGCGGTAGTGCTCGCGCAGGGCCGGGTCGGCGAGGTCGCGACCGAACAGCGCGCCGAAGGTGTGGCGGTTGGCGATGCGGAAGACGCAGAACGAACTGATGAGCATGTGGACGTCGAGGGCGTCGGCGTCGACGACGAACGCCCCCGATGCTCGGCCCGCGTCGAGGATCTGGCCGATCACGTCGAGGGCCGGGGCGGCGAGGTTCGACAGGGTCGGTGACCGGGCGATGTGCACCGCGTCGTGGGTGTTCTCGATGCCCACCAGGCGGACGAACGACGGGTGCGCCTCGTGGTGGTCGAACGTGAGCTCCGCCAGCCGACGGATGGCCGCGACGGGGTCCATGTGCGCGACGTCGACGGCCTGCTCGGCGGCCCGGATCTCCCCGTAGGCCTTCTCCAGGACGGCCGTGTAGAGCTGCTCCTTGCCCCCGTAGTAGTAGTAGATCATCCGCTTGGTGGTCCGGGTGCGGGCGGCGATCTCGTCGACGCGGGCCCCGCTGAGCCCGCGCCGGGCGAACTCCTCGGTCGCGACGGCGAGCAGCTCGGCCTTGGTGCGCTCGGCGTCGCGCCGTCGTTCGTCGCCCTCGACCGCCCCGGACGCTGACATCGGACTCCTCGCCTGGCCGGCCTCGACGGTCACGATCGTAGACACCGCGCCGGCCAGTCCCGCCGCGCTCTTGTGATCTCGACCGCACGGCCTGTATGAACGTACCGGTTCGTACATTAGAGGCCTGGAGATGAGCATGAGCGACAACGTGGTCGAGCCGCCCCCCGCCGCCGAACCCCCCGGCACGAGGACCCCGCGCAAGGCGGCCTTCGCCGGGTGGATCGGCAGCGTCGTGGAGTACTACGACTTCTTCATCTACGGCACCGCCGCGGCGCTCGTGTTCAGCAAGATCTTCTTCCCGTCCGGCAACCCGACCCTCGCGAGCCTCGCGGCGCTGGCCACGTTCGGCGTGGGCTACATCGCCCGGCCGATCGGCGCGGCGGTGCTCGGCCACTACGGCGACCGGTTCGGACGCCAGCGGGTCATGATGATGAGCCTGGTGCTCATGGGGACCGCGACGTTCCTCGTCGGGTGCCTGCCGACCTACGACCAGATCGGGATCGCCGCCCCGATCGCCCTGGTCGTCCTGCGCCTGCTGCAGGGCTTCTCGGCCGGCGGCGAGCAGAGCGGGGCGAACTCGATGACCCTCGAGCACGCCCCCGCCGGCCGACGCGCCTTCTTCACCAGCTTCACCCTCAGCGGCACCCAGGCCGGCCTCATCGTCGCCACCCTGATCTTCATCCCGCTGGCCGACCTGCCGTCGCAGGCCCTGATGACGTGGGGCTGGCGCATCCCGTTCTTCCTGAGCGTCATCGTCGTCGGGGTCGGCATCTGGGTCCGCCGCACGATGCCCGAGACCCCCGCGTTCGCCGAGGCCGCCGAGACCCGGGAGGTCGCCAAGCTCCCGATCGCCACCCTGTTCCGGGAGCACGGCCTCGACGTGGCCCGTGTCGTCGGCTGCGCCCTGGTCGCCGTGGTCAGCACCATCACCAGCGTCTACGCGCTGTCCTACGCCACCGGGCCGGTCGGGCTCGACAAGGCGACCGTGCTCGCCGTCGGGGTCGTCGCGAACGTCGTCGCCCTCGGCGCGATCCCGCTGTGGGCCGCGCTCGCCGACCGGATCGGCCGCAAGCCGGTGTTCATCGGGGGCGCGCTGGGCTCCGGCGCCCTGACCTTCGCCTACCTCGGCGCGATCTCCAGCGGCGACTACACCCTGATCTTCGTCACCGGGATCGCCCTGGTCGGTGTGGTGTACAGCGCCGCGAACGGGGTGTGGCCCTCGCTCTACGGCGAGATGTTCTCCACCCGGGTCCGCTGCTCCGGGATGGCCATCGGCACCCAGATCGGCTTCGCCCTGGGCGGGTTCGCCCCGACGATCGCGACCGCGCTCGCCGGGCCCGGGGCCGGCGGCTGGGTCCCGGTCGCGGTGTTCACCGCCGTCTGCACGCTCGTTGCCGCCGGGTGCGCCCTGAGCACCCGGGAGACCTACCGCGTCCCGATGCACGAGCTCGGCACGAAGCCCGCCCAGGCCTCCGTGCTGGCCGCCGCGTGACCTCCCGCGAACGCCACGTCGTCGGCCTCGTCGGCGCCGGGATCGGGCCCTCGTTGAGCCCCGCCCTGCACGAGCGCGAGGGCGCCGCCCATGGCCTGGACTACTCCTACCGTCGGTTCGACATCACCCGGCTCGGCGTGGCGCCGAGTGAGGTCGGCGGGATCGTCGAGGAGGCCCGTCGGAACGGGTTCTCCGGCCTGAACGTGACCCATCCCTGCAAGCAGCTGGTCATCCCCCACCTCGACGCCCTGTCGCCGGACGCCGAGGCGCTCGGGGCCGTCAACACCGTCGTCTTCGACGGCGGGCGGGCGATCGGCCACAACACCGACAAGTCGGGGTTCTCGGCGGGCTTCCGCCGGGGACTGCCGACCGTGCCCCGTGGCCACGTCGTCCAGCTCGGCGCCGGCGGGGCCGGGATCGCGGTGGCCCACGCCCTGCTCGAGCTCGGGGTCGGCACGCTCACCGTCGTCGACGTCGACCCCGACCGGGCGGCCGCCGCCGTGGCGGCCCTCGGGCCCGACCGGGCGGTCGCCGCCGACCCGGCGCGGCTCCCGGAGCTGCTGGACGCCGCCGACGGCCTGGTCCACGCGACGCCGGTCGGGATGGCTGCGCACCCGGGCCTCCCGCTGCCGGCCGACCTGCTCCACCCGCACCTCTGGGTCGCCGAGGTCGTCTACCGGCCGTTGGAGACCGCGCTGCTGCGCGAGGCCCGGCGACGTGGGTGCCGCACCCTCGACGGCGGAGCCATGGCGGTGTTCCAGGCCGCCCACGCGTTCACCCTGTTCACCGGCCGCGAGCCCGACACCGACCGCATGCTGGCCCACCTCGCCGAGCTGGTCGGCAGCGCGCCCGCCGAGCGGATCGCCTGAGCATGCGGCGCTCGATCGCGACGGTCTGCCTGTCCGGGACCCTGGCCGACAAGCTCTCGGCGGCCTCGGGCGCGGGGTTCGACGGCGTGGAGATCTTCGAGAACGACCTGCTCGCCGCGCCCTCCTCCCCCGCCGAGCTCCGCGTCCGGTGTGCCGACCTCGGCCTGGCCGTCGAGCTCTACCAGCCGTTCCGGGACGCCGAGGCCCTCCCGCCGGACGCGTTCGCGCGCGTCCTGCGCCGGGCCGAGCGCAAGTTCGACGTCATGGCCGGCCTCGGCGCCGACACCGTGCTGATGTGCTCGTCGACCTCCCCGGAGGCGATCGACGACGACGACCTCGCCGCCGAGCAGCTCCACGCCCTGGCCGAGCGGGCCGGGGCCCGGGGCCTGCGGATCGCCTACGAGGCGCTCGCCTGGGGCCGTCACGTGTCGACCTGGGACCACTCGTGGGAGATCGTGCGCCGGGCCGGGCACCCCTCGCTCGGCCTCTGCCTCGACAGCTTCCACGTCCTGTCCCGTGGCTCGGACCCGTCGGCGTTCGCCGCCGTCCCTGCCGACCGGCTGTTCTTCCTCCAGCTCGCCGATGCCCCGCACCTCTCGATGGACGTCCTGGAGTGGAGCCGCCACCACCGCCTCTTCCCCGGCCAGGGTGCCTTCGACCTCCCGGGCTTCCTGGGGAACGTGCTCGCCGCGGGCTACCGGGGGCCGCTCTCGTTGGAGGTCTTCAACGACGTCTACCGCCAGTCCGACCCGGCCCGGACCGCCGTCGACGCGATGCGCTCCCTGGTCCACCTGGAGGAGGAGCTCGGCCGCGCGCCTGCCGTCAGTGCCCTGCGCGACCGCCCCGCGCTCACCGCTCCGCCCCGTGCCCCGGAGCTGACCGGCCACGCGTTCGCCGAGATCGGCGTCGACGCCGTGTCCAGACCCGTGCTCGGCCACGCCCTCGAGACCCTCGGCTTCACGCACACCGGCCAGCACCGCAGCAAGCCCGTCGAGCGCTGGCAGCAGGGCGACGCGACCGTCCTGCTCAACGCCGCCTCCCTGCTCGCCGGCGACCTCGGCCAGGCGGTCGTGGGAGCGCTCGCGGTCTCGTCCGACGACCCCGACGCGTCGGTGGCGCGGGCGGAGGCGCTGCGGGCGCCGGTGCTCCCCCGGAGCAAGGGCCCGGCCGAGGCGGACATGGCGGCGGTCGCCGCCCCGGACGGCACGTCGGTCTTCTTCGCCCGGACCAGGGGGAACTGGATGGCCGACTTCCTCCCGACCGGCGACGAGCCGGACGCCGGCACCGGCATCACCCGGATCGACCACGTCGGGCTCAGCCAGCCCTTCGACCACGCCGACGAGGCGTTCCTCTTCTACCGCGCCGTCCTCGGACTCGCCCCGGAGACGAGCAACGAGTTCGCCGCGCCGTTCGGGCTGGTGCGCAGCCGCACCGTCGTCGACCGGTCCCGCCGGGTGCGCCTGGCGCTCTCGGTGGCGGTGCTGCGCCGCGGCGAATGGGCCCCGGGCGTGCCCGACCCGCAGTACGTCGCGTTCGCCACCGACGACGTCGTCGCGACGGGCCGGGCGCTGCGCGCCGCGGGGGCGCCCCTGCTGAGGATCCCGGACAACTACTACGACGACCTCGACGCCCGGCTCGCGCTCGATCCGGACCTGCTCGCGGGGCTCCGTGAGGTCGGCGCGCTCCACGACCGCGACGCCCACGGCGGGTACTTCCACCTCGCCACCACCGTGCTGGGGTCGCGGGTGT
The DNA here is from genome assembly GCF_055612215.1 of Actinomycetospora sp. Classification (NCBI taxonomy): domain Bacteria; kingdom Bacillati; phylum Actinomycetota; class Actinomycetes; order Pseudonocardiales; family Pseudonocardiaceae; genus Actinomycetospora; species Actinomycetospora sp. Next base: position 17,349 of record NZ_JBVPVA010000306.1, read on the forward strand.
TCTTCGAGGTCGTCCAGCGCACCGGCGAGTACGCGGGCCACGGCTCCGTCGACGCCCCGATCCGGATGGCCGCCCAGCGCCGACACCGGCTCGACCCGGACTGACACGAGCGCAGCCCCCGCCGAGTGGGCCCTCAGGGCGGTGTCGACCGCCGCCCGGGGTCCACTCGGCGCCGCGCGGATCGGCTCACCAGGGGACGGCGCCGTCGTCCTCGAAGAAGCCACCACTCGGGCCGTCGTCGGGCAGCGTCGCCAGGTGCAGGGCGATCGCCGCTCCCTGCGCCGGGGTGCGGTGCCCGCGGAAGCCGTTGAGGTCCGTCGCGCAGAAGCCGGGGCAGCCGGCGTTGACCAGGACGGCCGTGTCCGCGAGCTCCTTCGCGTACTGCACCGTGACGGCGTTGAGGAACGTCTTCGACGGCGAGTAGGCCCCGGAGATGGGTCCGGTCTCGGCGCCCGGCGTGGTCTGGCGGGTCAGCGACCCCACGGAGCTGGACATGTTCACGATCCGGGGCGACGCGGACCGGCGCAGGAGCGGCAGCAGCGCGTTGGTCACGCGGATGACCCCGACGACGTTGGTGTCCACGACCCGCAGGACCGTCGCCGGATCGACGACGGTCGGGTCCTGCGGCGCACCCCCGGTGATCCCGGCGTTGTTGACGAGCACGTCGAGGCCGCCGGCCTGCTCCTCGACGAGCGCGGCCGCCGCGGCCACGCTCGCGTCGTCGGTGACGTCGAGCGGCACGCCGAACGCGTCCACACCGGCGGCCTGCAGCTTCGCGACCGCGTCCGCGCGGTGCCCGTCGTCGCGGGCGCCGATCCCGACCTTCCAGCCCCGCGCGCCCAACCCCGCGGCGATCTCGTACCCGATGCCCTTGTTCGCGCCGGTCACCAGCGCGATCGTCTGTTCACTCACGACGTCGAGCGTGCGCCGGGTCCGCCGGCGACCACCAACACCGATCCGGTCGCCCTCGATACCTCACGGGTATCGATGGCCCCCGCCCTCCCCGATACCGTGGGCGGCGTGGAGGGGCGGGAGCTGGAGTACTTCGTCGCCGTCGCCGAGGAGCTGCACTTCGGGCGGGCCGCGCAGCGGCTGGGGATCGCGCAGCCGCCGTTGTCGCGCGCGATCAGCCGCCTCGAGCGCCGCCTCGGCGCCCCGCTGCTGGAACGCACCAGCCGGGCGGTCGGCCTGACCGACGCGGGGGCGGTCCTGCTCCGCGAGGGCCGGGCGGCCCTCGACGCCCTCGCCGCCGCGGAACGCCGCACCCGCCGCGCGGCCCTCGCGGCCGACGGCCGGCCCGCGGTGGTCCTGGTCAGCAAGGCCGGAGCGTCCCGGGAGCTGCTCGCGAAGCTGCTCGACACCCACGCGGCGGAGCCGGACGCCGCCGTCGTCGAGGTGCTGCTCTGCGGGCCCGGCGAGCAGGAGCGCCTGCTGCGCGACGGGCGCGCCGACGTCGCCCTGCTGCACCGCCCGTTCGACGACACCGTCGGCTTCGACACCGAGGAGCTGCGCACCGAGGGCCAGGTCGCGGTCCTGCCGGCCGGCCACCCGCTCACCACGCGCGCCCACCTGGAGCTCGCCGACGTGGCGGACCTGCCCGGGCTGCCGCTGCCCCGCTGGCCCGACCTCGACGGGACCTACCCCGACGGTCCCGGCCCGCAGGTCCGCGACAACCAGCAACTGCTCCAGCTCATCGCGCTCGGCCGGGCGTGTGCGGTGCTGCCCGAGTCGGTCCGCGGCCCCCTCGGGGACGACCTCTCCACCGTCCCGATCCTCGACGCGGCCCCCGTGACGACCGTGATCGCGTGGCCGCCGCACAGCCGCTCCCGCGCCGTCGCGGGACTGGTGCGCGCCGCGACGCGGCTCTGACGGCCGTCCGTCAGAGCGCCTCGGCGGCGGCCTTCGCGACGGCCTGGTCCTGCTCCCCCGTGCCGCCGCTGACGCCGACGGCCCCCACCACGGCGTCGTCGGACATCAACGGCACCCCGCCCGCGAAGATCATGACGCGGCCGTGGTTGGAGTCCTGGATGCCGTAGAACTGCCCGCCCGGTTGGGCGTTCTCCGCCAGGCCGGCGGTGGACACGTCGAACGCGCGGGCGCTGTACGCCTTGTTGATCGCGACGTCGACGCTACCGATCCACGCCCCGTCCTGGCGGATGTGGGCGACCAGGTTCCCGCCGGCGTCGACGACCGCGATGTTCATCGCCTGCCCCTGGGACTCCGCCTCCCGTTCACCGGCGGCGATGACCCGCCGGGCGTCCTCGAGCGTGACGGTCTGCAGCGACTGCATGGCGACGATGTCCTCTCCGGGGGCGGTGTGCCCTCCTCACGCTCCTCGACCCGTCAACCCCGTCTCCCGCTCGACGAGGCGCTCGATCCCGTCCAGCAGGCGGGCCAGGCCGAACTCGAAGAGGTCGTCGAGGTCGAACGGGAGGTCGGGGTCGGAGAAGATGCGCTCCGACACCGGGAACCGGCCCGAGCCGATCACCGACCTCGTGGCGTCCTCGCGCTGCTCGAGCCACTGCTGCCCGGTCAGTCCGGTGTCGGCCTCCTCGCGGTGCTCGGCCTCGAGGCTGGCGGCCGACCCGTGCACGAAGTTGAACAGCGTCAGGTGCAGGTGGAAGACGCGGTGGTCGTCCAACCCGAGCCCGCTCAGCACGCCCAGGGTCCACTCGGAGTACGGGAGCTGGTTGGGGCCGGCGGCGGGGCGGGTCAGCGAGGCCGTCCGCGCGAGCCAGGGGTGGCGGCGGTAGAGCCGCCACAGGGCGCGCGCCGAGCTCTCCAGTCCCGCCCGCCACCCCGACGGCGGGGCGCTCGGCACCGGGGACTCCCCGAACACGGCGTCGCGCATGAGCAGCAGCAGCTCGTCCTTGCCCGGCACGTGGCGGTAGAGCGACATGACGCCGGTCCCGAGGGCGGCCGCCACCCGCCGCATCGAGAGCGCGTCGATGCCCTCGGCGTCGGCGATCCCGATCGCGGCCCGGACGACGGCGGCCCGTCCGAGCGTCGACTCGACGGACGGACCGCGTCGGGCCCCCGACCGTGCCGGGCCGGCCTCGTCCCCGGTCACGACCGTGCCGACCCCCGGCACCACCCGCACCAGGCCGTCACGCCGCAGGGCGGCGAGGACCTTGCTCGCGGTGGCCATCGCCACCCCGAACTCGGCGACGAGCCGCCGGGTCGAGGGCACGCGGTCGCCCGGCGACAGCTCGCCCGCCTCGATCCGCGTGCGGATGACCTCGACGATGCGCGCGTACGGCGGTGCCTCCACCGCGACCTCCCTCGATCCGGCGCCGACCGTACTAGTGCACCGCGCCGTCGGTCCGGGTCGTCGCCGGGTGTACTAGTGCGCTCCTCCACGAAGTCTCCGCCAACTGCGGAAACCGCTGGTCAGCGGCGTGCGTACACCGTACTCTGACGCTCGTCACCGACGACCGACCGAGAGGGAACCCCGCCATGAAGACCCGCACCGTCCTCGTCTCCGGGGCCGGGATCGCCGGCCCCGCCCTGGCCTTCTGGCTGCGTCGCCACGGCTTCGTCCCCACGGTCGTCGAGGTCGCTCCCGCCGTCCGGCCGGGCGGGCAGACCGTCGACCTGCGCGGCGCGGGGCGCACCGTCGTCGAGCGGATGGGGCTCATGCCGACGGTGCGGGCGGCCTGCGTCGACCAGCGGGGCGTGGCCTACGTCGACGCCGCGGGCCGGCACCTCGCCGAGATGTCGGTCGACGCCCTCGACGGCGACGGCATCGTCAGCGAGATCGAGATCCTGCGCGGGGACCTGGCGGACGTCCTGGTCGAGGCCACCCGTGGCGACGTCGAGTACCTCTTCGGCGTGCGTGTGGTCGCCCTCGAGCAGCGTCCCGACGGCGTCGTGGTCACCCTCTCCGACGGCACCGTCCGGCCGTTCGACCTCGTCGTCGGCGCCGACGGTCCCCACTCCGGGACCCGGCGGCTCGCGTTCGGGCCGGAGGACGGCCTGGTCCACCGGCTCGGGGGCTACATGTCGTGGTTCACCGCGCCCGACCACGTCGGCCTGGACGGCTGGTTCGCGATGTACAACGAGCCGGGGCGGGTCGCCTCGATGCGGCCGGACACCACACCGGGCCGGGCGAAGGCGGGCCTGTCCTTCCTGTCCGAGCCCCTGCGCTACGACCGCAACGACCTCGACGCCCAGCGCCGGATCGTCGCGGAGCGGTTCGCCGACGGCGACGGGCCGGTCCCGGCACTGGTCGAGGCGATGCTCCGGGCGGACGACTTCTACCTCGACGACGTCGCCCAGGTGCACCTCGACCGGTGGAGCACCGGCCGCGTCGCGCTCGTCGGCGACGCCGGGTACTGCCCGACGCCGCTGACCGGCATGGGCACCAGCCTCGCGCTCGTCGGGGCCTACGTCCTGGCGGGCGAGCTCGCCCGCGCCGGGGGCGACCACGAGCAGGCGTTCCGCGCCTACGAGGAACGGATGCGTCCCTACGTCCGCCAGGGCCAGGAGATGCCGCCCGGCGGCATGACGGGCTATGCGCCCCCGTCCCGGGTCGGCATCCGTCTGCGGGTGCTGACCATGCGACTGATGATCAGCCGCCCGTTCCGGGGCCTGGCCAAGAAGCTGTTCTTCAGCAAGGCGGACGCCATCGATCTGCCCGACTACCCGGTGGCCGTGTCCGAGGAGCACTGAGCGGCGCCGCCGACGACCGGGGCGGTGGTCAGCACCCGCGGCCCTGGCGACTCCGGGGGATCCGGGATCTCGATCTCGGCGACCACCTTGGGGGACCCGGCGCACTGACCTACGTTGCTGGACAGACGCGAGTCGTCGGCACCCGCGACACCACGACGAGGAGGTGCGCCGTGCTCATCGACGAGATCCGGCAGACGGCACCCAAGGTCCTGTCCCCCGAGCAGCGCGAGTCCTACTGGGAGAACGGCTACCTCCTGCTCGAGAAGATCATCCCCGACGAGTGGCTGGACCGGCTCCGGGCCGCCACCGACGAGCAGGTCGAGCGCAGCCGCGCGCTGACGGCCTCCGACGCGGTGTTCGACCTGGAGCCCAACCACACCGCCGAGGAACCGCGCCTGCGCCGGGTGACCAGCCCCGTCGACCAGCACCCGGACTACTGGGCCTACGCCCGTGACTCGGTTCTCGGCGACGTCGCCGCCGACCTCGTCGGACCGGACGTGAAATTCCACCACTCCAAGCTCAACTTCAAATGGGCGCGCGGCGGTGCCGAGGTGAAGTGGCACCAGGACATCGGGTACTGGCCGCACACGAACTACAGCCCGCTGACGTTCGGGACCTATCTCTACGACTGCGGGATGGAGCAGGGCCCGCTCGGGGTGCTGCCGGGCAGCCACAACGGACCGCTCTACGACCTCTACGGCGACGACGGGGCGTGGACCGGTGCACTGTCGCCCCGTGACGCGGCCGCGCTCGACGCCGAGCGCACGGTCTACCTCCCCGGCCCGGCCGGCTCGGTGACCATCCACAATTGCCGCACCGCGCACCACTCGGCCGCCAACGACTCGCCGATCGGGCGTCCCCTGCTGCTCAACGTGTACTCGGCCGCCGACGCGCACACCTACACGTTCAACCCGCTGGGTTCGAGCCACGCCGGGGAGATCGTGCGTGGTGCGCCCACCCGCTGGGCGCACCACGACCCGCGGCCATGCCTGGTGCCCCCGGATTGGTCCGGGGGCTACACCAGCCTCTTCGCCCTGCAGCAGGGCGAGTCACCCGCCTCGATGTGAGGCCGGCTCACCGTCCGCGGAGCCACTCCGTCGCCTGCGCATCGGTGGCAGCCCAGGTGACGTGGTCGGCGTGACCGGCGAGCCGCGACACCAGCGCGAGCCGCTCCCGCGACGTGGCCCGCGCGCCGAAGCCCCGTCGTGCCGCGATCATGCCGGGGTCGAGCACCAGGACGCGCTGCACGGCGTCGACCTGCTTCTCGAGCTGGGCGTCGCTGCTGACGAGTGCGGCTGCGCCCGCGCCGCCGACCCGCTCGGCCCACCGCGCCGCCGCGCTGGCGCCACGCTCGTCGGCGCGCACACTGATCACGAGCGATTCCGGCGGAGTCGCGCCGGTGCCCGCCTGGGACGTGGTGTGGGTCTCAGGAAGAGAATTGTCGGCTCGGGCAACGAGCGACGGGGAAGACATCGTGGTTCCTTCGGACGAGATGGCGGTTCGTGGGCCCCTCACGGGGCCTATCCACCATTGTTCCACCGCGCGGGACGTCGCCGACTGCTCGTCCGATTCGACCTGCTTCATCGTCGACAGCCAGAACGAATGACGCCCCGCGCAACCTTTCGGGCGTCCACGCATCGTGCCAGTCGCGTGGTTGGATCGCCCCCGACGAGAGACGCGGAGGTCGGCGATGAGGGCGTTCCGGTTCGGGGTGGTCGCCGCGGCCCAGGAGGGCGGCGCGGCGTGGCGGGACACGGCCCGCCGTGCCGAGGAGCTCGGCTACGCAACGCTGCTCTCCCCCGACAACATCCACCTGCCGACCCCGACGGCGGCGCTCGCGATGGCGGCCGCGGTCACGACCCGGCTGCGCGTCGGCTCGTTCGTCATGGCCAGTCCGCTGCGCACCGCGCGGGCCGCGGCGTGGGAGGCGCACAGCCTGACCACGCTCACCGAGGGCCGGTTCGAGCTCGGCCTCGGCACCGGCCTGCCCGCCATGCGCGAGCAGGCCGAGGAGATGGGGCTGCCCTACGGCACCGGCCCGGAGCGGCTCGACTCGATCTCCGCGACCATCGACCACGTCCGGCGCCTCGACGGGGACGACGTGCACACGCCGGTGATGCTCGCGGCCGGCGGCCCGAGAGCACGACGGCTCGCCGCGGCGAAGGCCGACATCGTGACCCTCGCCGGCGGCGTGCTGACCCCCCGCGAGGAGTTCGCCGCCCACGTCGAGGAGATTCGGTCGGCCGCGGCGGGGCGCGACATCGACGTGGCGATGAACATCTTCGTCGTCGGCGATCACGTCCCGCCGTGGATCCGCGGGTTCATCGGCGTCGACGCGGAGACGCTCGTCGAGCACGACTCGCTGACGATGCTCCGCGGCAGCGTCGACGACATGGCCGCGGAGCTCGAACGGCGCCGGACCGAACTGGGCGTCTCCTACGTCAGCGTCAACGCGGCGTTCATGGAGGAGTTCGCCCCGGTGGTGGCGCGGTTGTCGGGGACGTGAGCGACGAGATCGCGGCACGGTCGGGCTTGCCCTGCTCGGTGAGCGGGACGTCGTCCACCGGCAGGACGACGAGCGTCGCGGCGACGGCCTCACCGTGCTCGGCCGCCACCGCGTCGCGGCAGGCCCGGGCGTCGACCGGGCTCGCGTCGTCGGTGACCGCGCTCCACGACTGCACCGCCGCGACCCGACGGCCGTGGGCGAGCTCGGCCACCACCACGGCGTAACGGACCTCCGGGAGGCGCATCAGCGTGTCCTCGATGCCGGTCGGGGTGACGAGCCGGCCGTCGACGACCTCGCAGTCGGCGGCCCGCCCGAGGACGTGCAGGTGGCCGTCCGACCCGAGGCGGCCGAGGTCGAAGGTGCGGTACCAGCCGTCGACGAAGTGCTCGGCCTGCTCCACGGGCCGGTTGCGGTAGCCGTGCGCCATGGCCGGTGAGCGCACCTCGATGCGGCCGGCCGCCGGGTCGAGCGCGCCGTCGTCGCGGCGGAAGCGGACCTCGACGCCGGGGAGAATCCGTCCGGCGCTGGTGGCGCGCTCCGGATCGTCCGGGTCGTACTCGGCGGGGCGCAGTGCGCTGACGATGCCCATCTCGCTGGCGCCGTAGGTGTGCTGCACCACCGGGCCCAGCCGCTCGTGCGCCCGCCGGCGCAGGGCGGGCGGGGCCGACGCGCCGATGTGGGTGAGGGTCCGCAGGCTGGACAGGTCCCGGCGCCCGACGTCGGGGTGGTCCATGAGCGCGACGAGCTGGGGTTCGACGAGGAACAGGTCGGTGATCCGCTCGGCCTCGATCTGCGCCAGCAGCGCCGCCGGCTCGGAGTCGTCGCGCAGCACAAGGGTCCCGCCGCCGATGAGCGTCTGCGCGACGAGGACCTGGGAGAGGTAGGCCTCCGCCCCGGACACCAGTTGCCGGCGCTCGGGCCGGTCCGGGGTCTCCACCGCCGCGGCCCACGCGGCCACGTCGCGGATGCTCGACTTGGGGATGCCGGTCGTGCCGCCCGAGGACAGCACCGTGCCGAGGTCGGCGAGGTTCGCCCGCGACGCGAATGCGTCGGAGGGCTGCGCCGCGGCGAGCTGGTCGAGACGCAGCGCCACGCCATCGACGGCCCCGACCGCGGCGACCGTGGCCGTCGTCTCCGGGAGCCAGTGGGCGGTCTGCGGGAACACCACGACCAGGCGGGGGTCGATCTGCTGCAGCTGGCGGGCCCGCCGCTCGGCCCCGGGCGGCGCCGACAGGTAGACCGCGGCGGCGTCGACCAGGTGCGTCGCGTAGCGCACCGCGAGCGCGTCGGGCCGGTTCGGGGCGTACTGCGCGACGAGGTCGCCGGTGCCGATCCCGAGGCCGTCCAGCGCCCGCGCGTAGCGGTGGATCGCGGCCAGCAGGTCGGCGCCCGTCGTCTCGCCGTCGGGGTGGCGCAGCACCACCCGTCCGTCGGCGGCGGTGAGCGCGGCGACGATCCGTTCGACCGACGGGTGCACGTCGGGGGCATCGAGGCCCATCGCGCCCACGGTCGGTCCCTACGTCCTCGAGCCGTCGTCCAGGGCGCACATCGCCACGACCCGGCCCACCAGGGCCAGGACGATCACGATCAGGACCGCGGGCACCGTCGGCACGGTCGCGAGCACGACGACGGGAGCCACGACCCCGGCGAGGACGCCTCCCACGACGCCGACCCACCGGGAGCCGTGCCGGCTGCGGGGAGGGCCGGGTGCGGCCCGGCCGTCGAGCGGCGGCTCCGGCGCGAGATCCTGCGCCGCCAGGCTGCGCTCCATGGCGGCGAGCACCTGCCGGTCCCGGTCGCTGAGCACCGCCCCACCCCCAC
>NZ_JBVPVA010000333.1:0-11358 GCF_055612215.1 Actinomycetospora sp.
CCGGACGGGGCGGGCCGGCTGCGGGCGCACCCGGGGCGGGCGCCCCGGTACGCAGCGCGAGCCAGCGGTCGTACCAGGGGGCCGGGTCGGCGTCGCACGCGCGGACGAAGTCCTCGACGGTCTCCCAGCGGGGGAGGTGCCGGCCGCCCGCAGCGTCGGCGAGGGCGGTCTTGGAGCGGCCGGTGCGGCGCGCCATCGTCGCGAACTTCGGGGTGCCGGCCCGGGCCCGCAGCGCGCGCAGGTCCCGCGCGAACTCGACGATCGGCCCGCCGTCCGGGTCGAGGTCACGTTGCGGTCGGGGCATGGAACCCGTTACCCGTTCAACGAGTGGCCACTCCCACGCTCCGCCGCACGGTTCCGGGTCTGTCTCGTGTCCCGGGCCGTGCGTCCCCCCGTTGGCACCGGCCGCGGCCGGCGGAAGCGCGGGAGTGGCACCCGGAGTAGATACGTGGTCCGTCTCCCGAGCGACAGTGATCCGGACAACCGCGGGGCGGCGGTCTATCCCGCGTCCCGGACGGCCTATCCGCGTCCGGCCACGCCCCGACCTACCATCGGCGACCGCGGCGCCCGTCGGCGTCGACCCGACCCCCGGAGGAGCCCGATGCCGAAGCCGCCGCTGCCCGACGAGGTCCAGCAGCTGCTCGCCCGCCCCAACCCGAGCGTGATCACCTCGCTGCGCCCGGACGGCTCGCCGGTGTCGGTGGCCACCTGGTACCTGTGGGAGGACGGGCGGGTGCTGGTCAACATGGACGACGCCCGCACCCGGGTGCGCTACCTGCGCCAGGACCCTCGCACCACGATCACCGTGCTGGCCGAGGACGACTGGTACACCCACGTCTCGATGCAGGGACGCGTCGTGGAGTGGGCGCCCGACGAGGGCCTCGCCGACATCGACCGGATCTCGCGGCACTACACGGGCAACGCCTACCCGGTCCGGGACCGCTCCCGGGTCAGCGCCTGGATCGAGGTCGACCGGTGGCACGGGTGGGGGAGCCAGAAGGCCAGCGACAACCCGGAGAACTGACCGGGTTCACGGCGTCGGCGGCGGCGGTGGCGGCGCGCCCGGACCGTCGACCCGCGCCACCGCCGGGGCCGTCCAGGACGCGTCGAGCAGCATCCGCGGGGTGACCAGCGCCGAGGGCAGCAGCAGGCCGGTCGTCTCCCACTCCTTGTCCGGGGTGCGCCGGCCGGAGTAGCGCCCCGCGAGGGGCCGGTGGTGGCCGACCTGGCGGGCGCTGGCGAGGATGTCGCGGGCGACGGTGTCGAGGAACGCGGGGGCCTCGAGGTCGAGCGCGTCGACGAGGCGGTCGAGGGCCTCCTGGCACTGATCGCCCGTCGCGGCGTCGAGGTAGGCCGCCATGACCCGGCCCAGCACGCCGTCCTGCGCGGGCGGTGCGGCGGCGGGGCGGACGCCGCCCGGCGGTTCCAGCGCGGACAACGGGAAACGCTCGCCGAAGGCGCGGGCGACGATCTCGGCGCAGAAGAAGGTGCGCTCGCCCGGCTTCCCCTCCCACGCGCGGGCGGCCTCGATGGCGAGGGCCCGGACCGACGCGCCGGCCTCCTCGTCGAACAGCGACCGGTCGAAGGTCGCCAGGGCGGTCGCCACGATCAGGATCTTCGGGACGGAGAACGACCCGTCGTCGGGCTCGCGCAGCGCGTGCACGGTCTCGACGGCCCGGGCCCGCGCGTCGGCCGAGGGGACGGCGAGCCGGTACACCGACTGCCCCTTCTCCCAGAAGTGCTCGAAGCCGTCGGCGCGCAGCCCCGAGAAGTCGAACGGGTCGGAGGGCAGGAACGACTGGTGGGCGGACGCGATCAGGCCGTCCCCGAGGGCGAGCCCGCTGTGCGAGAACGCCGACCCGTCGAGGCGGGTGATCATCTCCCCGAGTGGCTCGCCCACCATCGGCGTCACCAACAGTATGTCCCCGGGATCGACCTGATCTGGTCGGACGAGGAGGTCCGTCGTAGGGTCGTCGTAAGAAGTCACTGTGAGTCACGCGCCTTGGGGGGCCGTTGACGGAGATTCGTCTTCTCGGCACCGTCGAGGTCGCCGGTGCTGCCGTCGTGCGGACCGAGCTGCTGCGCACGCTGCTGGCCCTGCTCGCGCTGGACCCGGGCCGGCCCGTCCCGACGTCCACGCTGATCGACGAGATGTACGGCGAGGCGCTCCCGAAGGACCCCCGGGCGGCACTGCACGTGCAGGTCGCGCGCCTGCGCAAGGTCGTCGCGCCGGTGCGGGTCGCGAGCACCGGCGGGGGCTACGCCCTCGAGGTGGCGCGCCCGGACGTCGACCTCTGCCGCTTCCACGACGCCGACCCCGCCACCGCCCTCGCGTGCATCGACGGCGAGCCCTTCCCCGGGTGCCGTCCGACGCCGCGGCTCGAGGCCGAGCGCCGCCGCGTCGAGGTGCGGTGGCTGGAGCTCGTCGAGGACCGGGCCCGGGCGCTGCTCGACGACGACGAGCCGGGCACCGCGCTCTCCGTCGCGGCCCCGGCGCTCGCCGGTCACCTCGACCGGGAGCACCTCGCGGCCCTCGTCGCCACCGCCCTGCACCGCGTCGGGCGCACCGGAGAGGCACTGCGGACCCTCGCGGCGACGCGCCGGGAGCTCAAGGTCGAGCACGGTCTCGACCCCGGCCCGGAGCTGCGCGCGGTCGAGCGGACGGTCCTCGAGGCGCGCGAGCGCAACCCCGGCCCGGGGCGCGTGGTCGTCGGACGCGAGGGCCCGCTCGCGACGATCCGCGAGGGGCTCGACGACCCGGAGGCGGGGCGCCTGGTGCTCGTCGCCGGCGAGGCGGGCATCGGCAAGTCGACCCTGCTGGGCGCGGCGGCCCGCGAGGCGGCGCAGCGCGGGGCGATCGTCGGGCGCGGGCTCTGGGAGCACGAGCAGGCCCCGTTCGCGGCGTGGGTGCAGGCCTTGCGCGCCGTCGGGGTGGATCCGCCGTCGCTGCGCGACCCGACCCCGGGCCGCACGCTGCGCCGCCGCCTCGCCGTGGCCGCCGACGACGGTCAGGTCCTGGTCACCCTCGACGACGCGCACCGGGCCGACCGCGCCTCGCTCGACGTGCTGCGCGGCCTCGGCCGGGCGGGCCTGCCGCCCGGGGTCGTGGTGCTCGTCGCCGCCCGCGAGCCCGACGCGGTCACCCACCCGAGCTGGAGCGACGCGTCCGCCGACCTCGCACCGCTCGAGGGCGTGGTGCGCACCGTGCTGCGCGAGCTCGACGAGGCCGGCACCCGGGAGCTGGTCGGCGCCGAGCTGTCCGAGACCCTCGCGACCACGCTGTGGGACCGCACCGCCGGGCATCCGCTGCACCTGTCGGCGCTGCTCGCCGAGGTGCGCGACCTGCCCGACGACGAGGCCCGCGTCGCGGCCGCCGCGCGGGTCCCCGAGCGGCTCCGCCCCCTGCTCGGCCACCAGCTCTCCCAGCTCCCCGACGCCTGCCGGGCCGCCCTGGAGGCGCTCGCGGTGCTCGGGGCGATCCCGCTGGCCGAGCTCGCCGTGGCCGTCGGCGTCGACCCCCGCCGGCTCGCCGCCGACCTGCGGCCCGCCCTCGCGCTCACCCTCGTCGAGCCGACCGCCGACGGGTTCGCGTTCCGCCACGAACTCACCGCCGCGGCCGTCCTGGACACCGTGCCCGCCGTCGTCGCCGCACAGCTGCACCTGGCGCGCCACGAGGCGCTGCCCGCCGACGCGGCGCCGTTCACGGTGCTGCGCCACGCCGTCGGGGCCGCGGCGCTGCTCCCGGCGGCCACCGTCGCCGACGCGCACCTGCCCGCGATCGCCGCCGCCTACCGGGACGGTGCGCTCGCCGACGCCGAGCAGCTGCTCGAGGCCGCCGCCGAGCACACGACCCGTCCCTGGCGGCTCCGGCTGCTGCGCGGGCTGGTCCTGGAGGCCCGCGGGCGGGTCGACGAGGCCGCGGAGGACTTCGACGCGGTGGTCGCCGACCCGCGCGCCGACGTCGCCGACGCCGTGGCCGCCGCGATGGGCGACGACGCCCAGGGACCCTCGGTGGCCGGCCGTCCGCGTCGCCTGGAGCGGTTGCGGCGGGTGCGGGAGCTGCGGCTCGACGACCGCCAGCGGGCCCGGGTGCTGCGCGGGATGATCACCGAGGAGCAGCAGCTGGTCGGCGTCACCGAGACGCCGTCGCTGGTCGCCGAGCTCATGGCACTCGGCGACGCCCGGGCCGACGCGGACCCGCAGGTGGCCGCCGAGGTCGCCGTGGCGACCGCGTTCCTGCAGCTCGACGCGGCGGTCCCCGCGGCCGAGCGCGTCGGGACCTGCCGCCGCGCCCGCGAGCTCGCCGACGCCGCCGGCGCGCTCACCCTGCGCTTCGAGGCCGACGAGCTGCTGATCGCCGCGCTGCTCACGGCGGGCCGGGTCGAGGACGCCCTCGAGCGCCACGCCGTCCTCGCGCCCGAGGCCGAGCGCCGCCACCGGCCCCGCACGATGTGGGCCACCCGCCTCGTCGACGCCGCGCTGCTGCTCGGGGCGGGCAAGGTGGCCGACGCCGACGAGGCCGCCCAGGACGCGCTCGCGCGCGGCCGGGAGTTCGGCATCCCGGACGCCCTCGGGGGCTTCTTCTGCCACCTCGTCGTCCGGCACCTGCTCACCGGCGACATGCCCGTGCTCGGGGGCCTGCCCGCGACCGCCGCCGGGATGTACCCCCGCGTCTCGGCCTGGCGTGCCTGCGCCGCGGTCGACGCCGTGCACGCCGGCGACGCCGCGACGGCCCGCACGCGACTGGCCGAGTACCACGAGCAGCGTGCCGGGCGCGAGGGCGGGCTCTTCGACCGCACCGGGCTGTGCCTCGCGGCGTGCGCGGCGTACGCCGTCGGCGACGCGACCACGGCGGCCCTGGTGCTCGACGCCCTGCCCGCCGACCCGGAGGCCGCGGTCGTCGTGGGCGTCGGCGCGGCGTGCTTCGGCCCGCTCGACCTCTACCGCGGGCTCGCGACCTCGGTCCTCGGCGACGCCGCGGGCGCGCTCGCGCTCTTCCGCTCCGCCGCGCGGACCGCGGGACGGCTCGGGTGGGCACCGTGGGCGGACGCGGCCGAGGGTTTCGCCGGGCAGCAGGGGCAGGACGCGGGCACAGAACCGGTGCCGGCGTCGCCCCCCGCCACGCCGGCACCGATCCCGCCTCTGGGACTCCGGCCGGTGCGCTGATCGCGCCGCCGCCCCGCCGTCGCCCACCACGTGATCGAACCCGACGACCCTTTCCGCATCCTTTCGCGCCAGCACACACGCCCGTCAGCACCAGGGGCGCATGATCGACGGCAGGAGGTGGGGCATGCGCGGGCGGTGGACGGCGGTGACGACCGCGGGTGCGGTGACCGGCATCGCGACGCTGCTGCTCCCGGAGGCCCTCGGGCTCGACCGCACGGCGCCCTGGCCGATCGTCGTCGCCTTCCGGCGCCGCCTCGCCGTCGGGACCCTGGCCGCGGCGCTCCCCCTCGCGGCGCGCGCCGGGGCGACGCGGGTGCCGGCGCTCGGGGTCGCGGCGGTGGCCGCCGGGGCGGTCGGGCTCTCGGGATGGCGGCACCGGGCGCGGCGGACGCCGGCGCCGGTCGGGACGCGGCCGCTGTCGGTGCTCGGGGCGAACGTGTGGCATGGGCGGGCCGACCCCGGGGCGCTCGCGGCGACGATCCGGGCCGAGCGGCCCGACGTCGTCGTGCTGCCCGAGGCGGGGGACCGGTTCCGCAAGCGCCTGCTCGACGGCCTCGACGGGTACCGCGCGTGGTCGTGCGCGCCGTACCGGACCGGCGTGGAGGCCGCGGGCGCCGACGACGGGCCGTGCCTGACGGTGCTCACCGCGGCCGGGCTGGGCGAGGTGGACGTGGCGCCGGCCTCGACGGACACCCGCTCGGGGTGGGTCGTGGTCAGCGGGGGCGGGCTCGGCGCGGTGCGGGTGCTGGGCGTGCACCCGGCGGTCCTGCTGCCGGCCTCCACCCCGGACTGGCAGCGCGAGCTGGCCCTGCTGCGGCCGTGGGTGGCGGATCCGTCGCGGCCCACCGTCGTCGTCGGCGACCTCAACGCCACCCTCGAGCACGCGCCGCTGCAGCGCGCCCTGGGGTCGGCCCGCCCGGTGACGCGGCGGGCGGCGGCGACGTGGCCGTCGTGGTGGCGGCGCGCGGTCGGGGTGACGATCGACCACGTGCTCGTCGCCGGGCCGGTCGGCGTGCGCTCGGTCGAGGTGCTCGACGTCGCGGGCAGCGACCACCGCGCGGTGCTGGCCCGGCTGCTGGTCTGAGCGGGGCTGCCCGGTGCCCCGGTCCGGCCCGGGCGAAACGCTCCCGGCCTTCGGCATCGCCGATACTGCGGCGGGGTCCGAGTCGGGATGCGCATCGCCGGGCGCACGACGGTCGTCGTGACCTCCTCGTTATCTCCGGGCAGGGGATCGCTCCCCGCCGCTCTGCCCACGACCGAGGAGGACCTCCCCGATGGGAACACACCAGGCCACGCAGCCCGACCGACTCGGCGGACTGGTCGGTCGCGGCGTGCTGACCGCGGCCGCCGCCCTCGCGCTGGCCGGCGGCGGGACCGGGGTCGCCCTTGCCGACGACGTCCCCGGCGACGACGGCCCGGACGCGTCGCAGGCCCAGGACCAGGGGGACGACTGTTCCTGCGGGTACCACGACGGCGACCGGGCCGGGGACGCGTGGGACGACGGCGACGGGTGGCAGGACCAGGACGACGAGGGCGGCCAGGACGAGGACGGGCACCCCGGCACCGATGTGCAGGCCCACCCGGACCGCGGCAGCACGACCCACGCCTCGGGCGAGCGCACCGGCAGCCACGCCCCCACCACCGAGAAGATTCCGCGCGGGGGGACCCGGAGCGAGACGGTTCCGATCACGTCCGGCGTGATGCGCTGACGCGGCGCCGTCTCGTCGCGAGAGAACTGGGTCCTCCCGACCCGGTTCTCCCGCACGGTGCGTGAGACGACCTCGGGATCGTCAGCCGCCGACGCGCGCGTAGCGCGCCGGCGGGCCCGGCGACGTCTGCACCCACACCGAGGGCGCCGGGTCGGTGACGACGTCGGGCACCGGCGACGACAGCAGGATCCCGCGCGCCTCCGCGCCCGGGGCCAGGGTCGGGGCGACGGCCCCGGACGGCGCCGTCCGGCCGTCGAGCACGCAGGCGTCGGGCTCGAGACCGGGGAACTCCGGTGCGGGCGCGGCGAGCGGCGAGGACGCGGCCCGGTTGCGGCACAACAGTGCCGACGGGCCCGAGAGCACCGCCGGTGGCACCGACCGCAGACCGACCGCGACGAGCACCCCCGCGGCCCCGGACAGCGGGTTCGGCACCGGCGCCGACCCGCCGTTGCGCACCACCAGCGGCGCGAGCAGCAGGTGCGACCCGCTCGGCGCCGCCCGCGTGCTCGGGGTGAACGGGCCGACGCCGACGTCGTAGGGGACACCGCCCACGAGCATCCGCGCGGTGGGCTGCAGCCCCTCGCTCGCCAGGACGGGCGGGGGCGGGCTCCCGACGGCCGCGGACCCCGAGCCGGCGTCGGAGCCGAACACGCCACCCAGCAGCGTCACGACGAGCACCAGGGCGACGACCACGAGGAGCCCGCCCACGACGAGCAGCACCGACGTGCGGCCGCGCCCGCCCCACGGACCGTCGGCGGGCCACCACGGCGCCTCGTCCGGGTCGGCGCCGCTACCCGGCAGTTCCCCGCGAGGTGCCTCCGGCTCGTGCGCACTATCCCGTGTCATAGGACGGACTACTGCTCACGAGCTCGGAGCGCACCCTCGAGCACGACCTTGCCCGTCGCGTGCCCCTGCTCGACGAGGGCCAGCGCATCGGCGGCGTCGTCGAAGGGACGGACGTCGGTGACGTGCGGGTCGAGGGCGCCGTCCGCGACGAGGCCGGCGAGCTCGGTGAGCACGGCGGTGCTGCGGTCGCGCTCGAGCTGCTGTCCGCCGAGCTCGGTGGACAGGCCGTAGTCGGCGACCGAGATCAGCCGGTGGCGGTCGGTCGGCAGCTCCGCGACGGTGCGCAGCGGGTCGCCGCCGACCAGGTCGAACACCGCGTCCACCCCGTCGGGCGCGGCGGCGCGGATGCGGTCGACGACGCCGTCGCCGTAGGCCACCGGAGTGGCGCCGAGCCGGGTCAGCAGCTCGTGCTTGGCGGGGCTCGCCGTCGCGACCACCCGGACCCCGCGGGCGACCGCGAGCTGCACGAGCACCACGCCGACCCCGCCGCCGGCCCCGTTGACCAGCAGGGTCTCGCCCGCGACGAGGCCGAGCTGGCGCAGCGCGTCGTGGGCGGTCCCGGCGGCGACGGGCAGCACGCACGCCTGCTCGGGGGACACCGATGCGGGCCGGTGCGCGGCGAACCCGGCGGTGACGATCGCCTGCTCGGCCCAGCCGCCGACCATGCCCGGGCACCCGCCGAACACCTCGTCGCCGACCGCGAAGCTCTCGACGTCCGGGCCGAGGGCGGTCACCCGCCCGGCGACCTCGCGGCCGAGCACGGCCGGGCCCGTGGTGCCGTACGAGCCGTCGCGGACCTTCCAGTCCCCGGGGTTCACCCCGGCCGCGTGGACGGCGACGAGCAGCTCGCCCGGCCCCGGCTCCGGCACCGCGACGTCCAGGAACGCCTCGTGCTCCGGCCCGCCGGCCGTCGTGAACCCGTACGCGCGCATGCCCGCTCCCTCGCCGTCGTCGACCACTGCGATCGTCGCAGCTCGGAAGCGGCCGCGGCGTCGCCGGGCATCGTCGGCGTCTGGCCTGGCGCCCGCCGTGGTCACGCCCAGGTCATCGCGTCGCCCGGAGCGTGCCCGAGAACCGGGTCCGCGGGACCTGGTTCTCCGGCGGTGGTGCGGAGGCGGCCGGAGGGGTCGGCCGTCACCGGCCGCCGGGGATCAGCACCAGCGGCCGGGTCAGCGGCTCGTCGTCGGCGGCGTGGCGGCCGGAGCTCCGGGGCGCCGGGACCGGTCCCGCGGCGGCCCGCGGACTCCACGACGGCGCGGGCACGACCGCCTCGACCGGGCGGCGCGGAGGCACGGCGGCGACGAGCCCGATGCGGGCGTAGGCCAGGAACAGCAGGGCGCTGAGGACCTGGACGACGACCCAGGTCACGGTGCCGTTCACCGGCGCCCAGTCGTTCAGGGCGTGGAGGACGACCGGCACGCCGAGCCCGATCCCGGCGAGCGCCAGCCACGGGCCGGGCCGGCGGTAGTGGGTGGCGAGGCCGAGGAAGTACCCCGCGACGCCGGCCCACAGGGCGTGCGAGATCGGGTCGGTGGCGAACCGCCAGACGAGGTTCAGGCCCACACCCGCCTGGTCGTTCAGCCCGTAGCCGTAGACCACGGCCTCGATGGCCCCGAAGACGAGGCCGCTGGTCGCCGCCAGGAACAGCATGTCCCGCGGTGCGAGGTGGAGCCGTCGGTGGAGCAGGGCGACCGCGACGACCGGGAGGGCCTTGAGGAGCTCCTCGGGAAGGCCGACGAACGCCAGGACCGCAAGGAGGTGGTCCTGGCTCCCGGTGCCGATCGCCGGGACGCCGAAGAGGTAGACGAGCACGAGGACGGCTTCCCCGGCCGCCACCTGGGTCAGGAGCCCGCCGCCGACCCGCCTCGGACCCACGACCACGCGGAGCACCAGGAACCAGACGAAGGCGAAGTACGCCGCCAGCACGATCGACAGTCCGAGGAGCTGCGACGCCCCGGAGAACAGGGCCAGGGCCGCCGGTGGCACCGCGACGAGCGCGACGAACAGCCACGTCGTCCACGCCCGCACCGCGGGGTGGCCCAGCCAGAGCCGGACGGGGAACAGGACCGCGAGATCGGGGAGACGCTCGGTCGGGGGAGTGGTCATCGGCGGGGCTCCGGACGGTGGTCGTGAGGGGGACCGCCGCGGGGACGCGCCCCCGCGAGCTCGACGGACTCATCGGGGTGCGCCGGCCGCCGTTAGCGCGTCCGGACGCCGCCCACCCGAAGGAGCGACATCGCCGCGGGGCAGCGCCCGACCCTGATCACCAGGCATGCTGCGGGGGACCAGGAGGTGACACGGCGATGGCGACGCTCTACCGCAGCATCTGGGCCACGGACGACCCGGACGCCGTCGACGTCGCCGACCACGCCGTCGTCGCCTGGGCCGAGGGCGTGGCGCTGCGCAACCACCGCCCGCTCCCGTCCGGCGACGCCCGGACCCGCGCGAGCGAGCAGTACCGCTTCGTCCTGCGCCGCGACGCCCACGACGACCCCGGCGACACCAAGATCGTCAAGGCGGTCCGGGTCGTCTTCGTGGAGTCCCACCGCGACGGCAGCCGCTGGACGACCACGCTGCGGGCCTGGTCGGGCGGCAGCTGCACCGGCGAGGGCGCGAAGGCGTGGGTGTGGGTGGACGTCGACGGCGACGCCCGCGACGTCACCGAGCCGCTGTTCGCGAAGCCGCCGGCGTTCATCGCCGACCTCCTGACGACGACGGCGGCCGCGCTCGGCGGGGTCTCGCTGCTCCCGCGGTCGATCCGCCACCACGGGGAGGAGGGGGCCGAGGAGATCGCCGACCTGCTCACCCTCACCGACCGCGCCGTGCCCGTCGTCGTCTTCGGCGGTCTCGGGCCCGACGCCGACGAGCGGGCCGTCCAGGTGTTCGACGCCGCGGTGCAGCGCACGACGCGCGACGTCGCGGGCCTCGCGACGGTGGCCGTCGTCGACGCCGACGGGCTCGACACGCTCGACGCCGCCCTCGGGCCGGGGTTCGGGGTCCACCGCGGTGCGATGCGCGTCTACCTCCCGGCGCTCGACCCCGCGGGCGACGCGACGGCGCGGCACCTCGAGATCCGCGCCGAGCGCTTCCGGGACCGCCCCGCGCTCGCCGGCCGGATCGCGGTCAACCAGCTCGCCCCGGTGTCGAGCATGCGCCGCGCCCCCGACAGCTGGGACCGCGCCGCGGAGCGCCTCGACGACCTGACGCCGGGCGGCATGGTCGAGAAGGTCGCGCGGGAGTCGGCCCGCATCACCGATCTCGAGTCCGAGCTCGTCGGGGAGCGCCGCGTCGCCGAGGAGGTGCTCGAGGAGTTCGGCGACCTGCAGCACGAGGTCACCGACCTGCGCGACCGTCTCGCCGCGGCCACCGCGGAGCTCGCCCGCCTGCGCGGTGAGCACACCGTGGAGGGGCGCGAGGACATCGACCTCGCCCCCTCGCACGCCCGGGACTGCAGCGACGCCGCCGCCCTCGCCCGTAAGCACCTGGGCGCGTATCTGGAGTTCCCGACGGAGGCCGGGGTCGAGCTGGAACTGCTCGACCGACAGGCGGCCGGGCCGGCGTGGGGCGAGCAGGCGTGGCGCGCGCTGCGGGCGCTCGCGTTCTACTCGCGGGCCCGGTCCCGCGACGACTACGACGG
>NZ_JBVPVA010000613.1:0-2317 GCF_055612215.1 Actinomycetospora sp.
GGCCAGTCCCAGGCGCTGCGCGCGGGTGTCGAGGCCGGCGGCGAGCAGCACAACCTGGCGGATGCCCTGCGCGGTGGCGTCGGCGAAGTACTCGTCGAAGAACCGGGTCCGCGTCCCCATGCAGCCCGACATCATCTGCCAGGTCTCGTCCTCGGAGTCGTCCTTCGGCGCGGTGGGCCGGGTCGGTAGCGGGTGCGGCGGGTCCGCGGCGGCCACGAAGGACTCCGCGTACGGGTCCGAGATCAGCCCGTCCGGCCGGTGGGTGTCGACGGCGCGCCCGGCGGCCACGACCAACGCCGTCAGGCCCACGCTCGACATCACGTCCCACTGCTCGAACCGGTCGGCCAGGGATCGGTCGCCCGCCATCGGATGCCTCCCGCGTAGATTGTTAGCGTCGACAACGAGCGTCCGCCGAGGCCGGAGACGCTGCAAGCGGAGGGTGACGATGTCGACACGGAAGGTGCTCGCGTGGTCGTCCGGGATCGATCCGTGCTAGACGATCCGGCCGTGACGAGCGGACCGGGACGCACCCGCCAGGAGGAGATCTACCGCGACGGCGTCTCCGGTCGCCGCCCCCGTGTCCCCACGGCCCCGGCGGAACGGGAACGGCGTGGCCGGCGGGCGATGAGCCGCGCCGCGGACGCCTACGTCAGCGGCGGGGCGGGCGCCGAGGCGACGATGCGTGCCGACCGGGCCGCCTACGACCGCTACGAGATCGTGCCGCGGGTGCTGCGCGGCTCGGCCGACCGCGACCTGTCCGTCGACCTCTTCGGCCGGCGTCTCGCCGCGCCGCTCCTGCTCTCGCCGATCGGCGCGCTCGACCTGGTCCGTCGCGACGCCGACCTCGCCGTCGCCCGCGGGGCCGCCGCGGCGGGGGTGCCGATGATCGTGAGCAACCAGGCCGGCTCACCCCTGGAGGCGATCGCCGCGGCCGGGGGCGCGTCACCGCGCTGGTTCCAGCTCTACTGGTCGACCTCCGACGATCTCGTCGACAGCTTCCTGCACCGCGCGGAGGGCACCGGGTGCGACGCGGTCGTCGTCACCCTGGACACGACGATGCTCGGGTGGCGCCCCCGCGACCTCGACCTCGGGCACCTGCCGTTCAGCCGGGGCCTGGGGATCGCGCAGTACACCTCGGACCCGGTGTTCGCCCGGCTCGCGGCGGCCCGGGCGGCGGCGCCGCGGACGGGCCCCGCGCCGCGGATCACACCGCAGGCGGTCCGGACCCTGCTCGAGATCACGCGCCACCACCCCGGCGGGTTCCTCGACAACCTCACCTCGCCGCTGCCGCGAGCGGCCGTCGAGACCTTCCTCGACGTGTACGCGCGCCCGCACCTGTCGTGGGAGGACCTCGCGACGCTGCGCGGGCGCACCCGTCTGCCCATCGTGCTCAAGGGCGTCCTGCACCCCGACGACGCGCGGCGGGCCGTGGACGCCGGCGTCGACGGGGTCCTGGTCTCCACCCACGGCGGCCGCCAGGTCGATGCCGCCGTCGCGTCCCTGGACGCGCTGCCCGACGTCGTGGACGCCGTCGCCGGGCGGGTGCCGGTGCTGCTCGACTCGGGGGTGCGCAGCGGTGCGGACGCCGCGATCGCGCTGGCGCTCGGGGCCACCGCGGTGTGCCTCGGGCGGCCCTGGGTCTGGGGGCTCGCGCTCGCCGGCGCCGCCGGGGTGGCGCAGGTGGTGGGCGACGTCCTCGCCGAGCTCGACCTCACCGTGGGACTCGCCGGCGCCCGCACGCCCGCCGGGGTGGAGGTCCGCCCGCGGCGCCGCTGAGGGCTCGAGCCGCCGGAACTGAGCGAGGGGCACCATCAGTCGCTTCTACCGAGCGAGGGTGCCTTTCGCTCAGTGCCTACCGAGCGGTCAGCGCAGGACGACGTCGAGCGCGGGCTCGAGCAGGCCCCGGCGGGACGCGTGGACCTCGGCGCCGGACCCGAGGACGCGCAGGTCGACCAGGGCGGCGCGGCCGTGTCGGGCGACCGCCTCCCCGTGACGCGGTCGCGGGTGGCCGCCCGTCGGCACACCCCGATGGGACAGCGACGAGCCGGGGGGCCAGGTGCCGGAGCGCACCGTGCCGGCCGACACCCTGCCGGCCGACACCGTGCGTCCCGGGCCGCGCGGGCCCGCCGTGGTGCCCGGCCGGTGCGTCCCCGGGCCGGTCCCGTTCGGCGTGGCGCCGCCCGGCGGCGGCGATCCGGGCAGAGGTGATGCGGGCAGGGGCCCGCCGGGCAGGGGTGACCCGGGCAGGGGCGGTCCGGGGAAGGGCGCGCCGGGCAGGACCGCACCCGGCAGCACCGTCGGGGGCGCGGCCTCGGGG
>NZ_JBVPVA010000758.1:0-5741 GCF_055612215.1 Actinomycetospora sp.
GACGTGGCGCGGGCAGGCGAGCAGGTGCGCGGCGCGGAGCGCAGGCGGACGGCCGGACGGCGAGGCGGGCGGGCGCCGGTGCGGGGTGGGCAAGCGGACAGACGCGAGCGGGCAAGCGGACCGAGCGGGCGGCGGCGAACGAGCCGACGCGCCCGGCCTGAGGCGGGCCCTGTGCCGGCTAGGCGGTTGATCATGCCGAGGGCACCCCACCGGTGCGGTGCCCTCGGCATGATCAACTGCCTAGCGCGTCCGGCGTGGCCCCGACCCGGGCGTTCGTGGGCCCCGCTCGGCGCGGTCGACCCCGGCCGCCACCACGCCCGCGAGCAGCGCCGCCCCCACCGTCACCGCGCGGGAGAGGCCGACGGCCCGGCGGAGGTCCGGGACCCGGGGAGCCGGCCCGGTGCCGAGGGTCGGACGGTCCTGCTCGCCGTAGGGGTAGACGGTCCGCCCGCCGAGCCGGCGACCCAGCGCGCCCGCGAACGCCGCCTCGACGGGCCCCGCGTTCGGGCTGGGGTGGCGACGCGCATCGCGCCGCCACGCCGTCAGCGCACTCGTCGGCGCGCCCCCGACCAGCGGTGCGGCGGCCGCGGCGAGGAGGGCCGCGACCCGGGCCGGCACGACGTTCGCGACGTCGTCGGCCCGCGCGCTCGCCCAGCCGAACCGGGTGTGGCGGGCCGAGAGGTGCCCCACCATCGCGTCGAGGGTGTTCACCGCGCGGTACCCGAGCAGGCCCGGCACCCCCGCGACCGCTCCCCACAGCAACGGCGCGACCACGGCGTCGGAGGTGTTCTCGGCGACCGACTCCAGGGCGGCCCGGGCCAGGCCGTCGGCGTCGAGCGCGGACGGGTCCCGCCCGCAGAGCGAGGGCAGCCGCCGTCGGGCGCCGCCGAGGTCCCCCGCCGTGAGCTCGCCGGCCAGCGCGGACCCCTCCCCCGCCAGGGACCGGCCGCCGAGCACGGCCCACGTCGCGCAGGCGGTGACGGTGGTCGTCGCGACCGCCGACCGCCCGGCCACGCGTTCGGCCAGGGCCCCGCCGACCAGCGCACCGCCCACGAGGACCCCCGCGTAGGCGGCGCCGCGGGGCCGGGAGTCCGCCCACCAGACCCGCTCGAGCCGCGCCGCCCCGGCCCCGAACACGGCGACCGGGTGGCCACGGCGCGGGTCGCCCAGGAGCGCGTCGAGGACGACCCCGATCAGCAGCCCTGTCGCCCGTCCCCGCACGGCGGGATCATCGCAGCAGCACCCGGGCGCGCGGCGTGGAAGGCTGCCGGCCGTGGCTTTCAGCGACGAGCTCCGGGAGTCCGTGGCCGACGTCTACGCGGCCGTCCGCGTGCATCCGTTCCTCACCGGACTGACCGACGGGACGCTGCCCCACGAGGCGTTCGGCCACTTCGTGGTGCAGGACAGCCACTACCTGCGCGGGTACGCACGCGCCCTCGCGGTGCTGGCGGCGCGGGCGCCCACCGAGGAGGACACGACGCTGTTCGCCCAGCACGCGGCGGGGGCGATCGCCGCCGAGCAGGACATGCACGCGGCCCTGTCCGAGGCGCTCGCCCTCGACACCGGCACACCGCCCGCACCCACCACCGTCGCCTACACCAGCTACCTGCTCGCGACGTGCCACGTCGGCTCGTTCGCCGAGGGCCTGGGCGCGGTGCTGCCGTGCTACTGGATCTACGCGCGCGTCGGTGAGGCGCTGCTCGCGGAGTCGTCGCCCGATCCGCTCTACGCCCGCTGGATCGCGATGTACGGCGGCGAGGAGTTCCGGGCGGTCGTCGACGCGGCCGTCGGGGTCATGGACCGGGTGGCCGAGGACCTGGCTCCCGCCGAGCGGGCGCGGGTCGTCGCGCACCACCGCACGACCTCGCGCTACGAGTGGATGTTCTGGGACGCCGCCTGGCGTCGGGAGGACTGGCCGGTCTGAGCCGGGAACGACGACGGCGGCCCCACCCCGCAGGGTGGACCCGCCGTCGCGAGCCGCCGGGAGACCCTCAGGCCTCGACGAAGGTGGACTCACCCTCGGAACGGGAGCCCTTCCAGTTGCGCTGCGCGTACGCGGCGAGGCTGGACGCCACACCGACTCCCGCAACGGCAACGACAACCATGGCCTCGAACACTGCCGCCATCCTGTGGCTCCTCCTCACCGCGTGCACGCGCCGCCACCGGTGGGCGGGTCCTTCTGACCCGTTCGGAGCTCGGCGCTTGCGAATCCTCAGATGCTGTCCGCATCCACCCCCTAGGACGCGTCGATCTCGGCGGGTGTTCCAGGTGACGAAGGGAGGATCTTCGTGTTCCATGTCACCCTCAGGAGTTCAGTGCGCACGTGGGGTATCGGACCAGTACCGTTCGCTACACCAACGATACGAATCGGACATCGAGGTCACAACTACTCGCACGGTTCAGCATGAGCCACGGGCGCGGGAGGCAGAGACGTGACAGAGACGACGGACGTCGAGTCGGGCGGTACGCCGCCGAACATCACCGTGACCGACACCGCGGTCATGAAGCGCGCGGTCGGCGCGGCCGCGGTCGGGAACGTCACCGAGTGGTTCGACTTCGGGGTGTACGCCTACCTGGCGACCACCATCGAGGCCAACTTCTTCCCCCCGGACAATCCGACGCTCGCGCAGGTCGGGACCTTCGCGGGCTTCGCGGTGTCGTTCCTGGTGCGGCCGCTCGGCGGGCTGTTCTTCGGTCCACTGGGTGACCGCATCGGACGCACCCGGGTCCTCTCGATCACCGTCATCATGATGGCGGTAGGGACGTTCCTGCTGGGGTTCATCCCGTCCTACGCCTCGATCGGTATCTGGGCCCCGATCCTGCTGGTCCTCTGCCGCGTGATCCAGGGCTTCTCGACCGGCGGTGAGTACGCCGGCGCGATGACGTTCATCGCCGAGTACTCCCCCGACAAACGGCGCGGCTTCTTCGGCAGCTTCCTCGAGTGCGGGACGTTCATCGGCTACGCGCTCGGCGCCACCGTCGCGACGGTCATCCCGCTCATCTCGTCGCCCGAGTTCGCCGCCACCTGGGCGTGGCGCATCCCGTTCTTCATCGCGCTGCCGCTGGGCATCGTCGGGGTGTACCTGCGGACCCGGCTCGAGGAGACGCCCGCGTTCCAGACCCTGCTCTCCGAGTCCGAGGAGCGTGAGGGCACCCAGGCCGGAGCGGGCATCAAGATGCTGTTCGTGAAGTACTGGCCCGCGATGCTCACCGCCGGCGGCATCGTCGTGGCGTGGAACATCACCAACTACATGCTGACCAGCTACATGCCGACGTTCCTCGAGAAGAACGTCACCGACGCCGGCGGCAAGGCGATCGACACCACCACCTCGCAGCTCCTGCAGATCGTCATCCTCTGGGTCGCGGTCTTCGTGATCCCGTTGCTCGGCAACTTCTCGGACAAGGTCGGGCGCAAGCCGTTGATGCTGACCGGCGCGATCGGGCTCGTCGTCCTCGCCTTCCCGATGATCTACCTCCTCACCCTCGGCTCCGTGCCGTTGGTGGCGGTCGGGCTCGGGGTGATGGCGATCCTGCTGATCCTCTTCTCCTCCACGTCGCCGTCCACGTTGCCGGCGCTGTTCCCGACCGAGATCCGCTACGGCGGGCTGTCGATCTCGTTCAACATCTTCGTGTCGGCCTTCGCCGGGACGACGTCGCTGATCATGTCCGCACTCGTCCCGACGACGGGCTGGGCGTACTGGCCGGCGGTCTACCTGATCTTCGGCGGTGTGGTCGGTCTGCTCGCGCTGATCAAGCTCAAGGAGCCCGCCGGTCGGCCGCTGATGGGGTCGAACGCTGCGGTCTCCACGCCCGAGGAGGCGCGGGAGCTGGTCGCGTCCGGCGCCGACACCCGCGGCTGATCCTGCTCGCCGGACGCCCGTCCCGCCGTCGTGCGGGGCGGGCGTTCGCGTGCCCGGGACCGTTCAGACGGCCCGGCGCAGCACGAAGCGACTCTCGACGACGGTCGTGTAGGTCCCCGACGAGTGCACGTAGCCGGTCGGGTACAGCGCGTGGTGCGGACCGCCGAAGGCGACGAGCTCCCAGCCGTCCCGGCCGAGCCGGTTGAGGTGCTCGGCGAAGAGCCGGGCCCACGGCACGCTGTAGGGCCGGTACTCCTCGAAGAGCAGCTCGTCCTTCGGGCCGATCGCGTAGGCCTGCCACTCCGCGGTGTCGTGGCTGCTCGCCGCGGGGTCGAGGTTCCCGGTGGCCAACTGCACCGCCGAGATCTCCAGGGTGGCGTACTCCCACGAGGTCACGGGCCCGACCCTGTCATGCGGTGGCGACGGCAGCGACGTCAGGACGCACGGCGGTGGCGACGTGCCGGCTCACCGGCACCCGGGACCGCACCGCCGGCACGGCGCACGTCGGACAGCGGGCGGACGACGGTGGCCGGGGCCCGGCTCGGCGCGCGACGGCGGACCGTGGCCCGCCCGACGGGGATCCCCGCCCGCGGCCGCTCGACCCGCCGGCCCGCCAGGGTCTGCGGGCCCCGCCCGGCCTGGGTGGCCGACGACGGATCCCCGAGCAGGAACCCCGCGCCCTTCACGAGCAGCCCCAGCACGATCAGCACGATGCCCGGCAGCAGGCCGCCGTCGACCGCGAAGGCGACCGCCGCGCCGCCCG
Source organism: Actinomycetospora sp. (assembly GCF_055612215.1). Classification (NCBI taxonomy): domain Bacteria; kingdom Bacillati; phylum Actinomycetota; class Actinomycetes; order Pseudonocardiales; family Pseudonocardiaceae; genus Actinomycetospora; species Actinomycetospora sp. Next base: position 4,624 of record NZ_JBVPVA010000758.1, read on the forward strand.
CGACCATCGCGAAGCCGACGAGGAGGAGCACTGCGGACCGCACTCCACAACGCTATGTGCTGCCCGGCCCGGTGGCATTGGTCTGTTCGGGTCGTGTTGGCCGCCGTGACGGCTGCACAGCGCGGCCGTAGGCTGCGCGCCAACGATCACTCGGGAGGGTGCCGTGAGGGAGCTAATCGTCCGCTACGTCAACGGGCCGTTGCAGGGAGAGGGCTCGATCTCGGTGCCCGACGCCGACGCCGAGCCCCCGCTGGTGCAGCGCATCCCGCTGCCCGCGCCCGAGCGCGGGGTCCAGCAGACGCCGTCGCGGATGGTGGGCGGCCAGAACCACGCCGTCTACGAGCGCACGGCCTACAACGAGTCCGGGGAGTGGGAGTTCCAGCTCGTCCGGATCGAGTAGCGAGGCGTGGCGGGGCCGGCGCCGCGCGGAGGAGGATGCCGGCATGACCGACTCCGGCATCTCGGTGCGGCCGGCCGAGGACGCGGACGCCGAGCGGATCGCCGCCGTGTTCGGCGGCTACGTGCTGGCCTCCATCGCCACGTTCGTCGAGGACCCGCCGCCGGCCTCGGCCTGGCGTGAGCGGTTGGCCGCCGCCCGCGAGCACAAGCTCCCCTTCCTCGTCGCCGACCTCGCCGACGGGCACCCCGGCGCGCCGGCGGGCGGCCTGCGCGTGGCCGGGTTCGCCGCGTGCACGCAGTTCCGTCCGCACGCGGCCTACCGCTACACGGTCGAGGACTCGGTCTACATCGCGCCCGAGGCGACCGGGCAGGGCCTGGGGAGCCGACTGCTCACCGCGCTCGTCGAGGAGCTGGGGCACACCGAGATGCGTCAGGTCGTGGCCGTCATCGCGACGCTCCCCGACGCCCGGCACGACACCCCGTCGATCGTGCTGCACCGACGGCTGGGTTTCGAAATCGTCGGACGTATGCCGGCGGTCGGCCACAAACAGGGGCAATGGGTCGACACCGTGCTGATGCAGAAGGACCTCCGTCCGGGTTCCTGACCATTCCTGGCGTCGGGGGAATTCTCGGCGTGCCGCACGGGAAGCATGTCGGACGCGCACGATCGGTTCGTCCGCTCCCGCGGTGGTCACGTGTTCAACGACCGAGCATTCTCG
>NZ_JBVPVA010000351.1:0-5737 GCF_055612215.1 Actinomycetospora sp.
CGCTCCCCCGGCTCCGGTGCCCTCCCGCGCGCCACCCCTGCGGCCGACCCGACGGCGGACTGGACCACCGACGACCGGGAACGCGAGCGCGTCGCCCGCACCCGGGGCTGGGGCCCGCCGCCCCGCGACTGACCCCGGGGAGCGGCCTCCACGGGTGAACGGCGCCGTTCTCGCGTCGGACGCCAGGAACGCGCCGTTGCCGCCATGAGGGGACCCGACCTCGCGCACGGGTGAACGGCGCCGTCCTGGCGTCAGATGTCAGGAAGGTGCCGTTGCTGGCAAGCCGGAGCGGGGGCCGGAGCGGGCCGGAGCGAGCCGCGGCGGGCCGACCGCTCAGAACCCCGCCGAGCCTCACCCGCGCGGCACCAGCGGCGAGCCCAACGCCGTCGTGGCCAGCTGGGTGAACCGCGCGGGCGTCGCGTCGCCGGTGAGCACCCAGCGCACCCCGTCCACGTCGGTGACCCACAGCGCCTCGCCGCGCACCCCGCGGTAGGTCGTCCAGGTGCGCCCGCCCACCGCGACCGGGCCCAGTGCCGGCGGCGCGGCCTGCTCCGAGGTGACCAGCGCGTCCTCCGGCGCGTCGGACTGCACGAGCCGCACGAACGCGTTGTCCGGCGTGACCCACCCGAGGCGGAACGCCCGGGTGCCGCCCACCGGGCGCACGTCGGAGGACTGGGGGATCCAGTCGGCCGGCATCATCGGTGCCCGCAGCGCGAAGGGTACCGCCGCGGTCGCGTCCCGCGTGGCCTGCGCGACGTCGATGCGCTGCACCGCGCCGCGGTCCACGGTCGGCGCGGTCGGGGAGAAGGAGCAGGCGCGCGTCAGCCCGGTCAGGGCCAGGACGACCACGGCCAGCACGATCGTCGCGATCGCCAACGGGCCCACCCCGCCACCCGACGCGCCCCGCGGTGCGCTCACGACGCCGTCCGTCCCATGCCTCCATCGTTCCAGTGATCACCGCCCGGCACCCGGCCGGTCGGAGCCGGTTCCCCGATCGCGTCGGTCTGGGAGACTGGCTCCCCAGCCCGCACCTGTACGACAGGAGAGTTCGTGACCTCCTCGCAGTCCTCCTCCGGCCCCCGCCGTCCCGAGGCCCCCGATCGCAACCTCGCGCTCGAACTCGTGCGGGTGACGGAGGCGGCCGCGATGGCCGCGGGGCGGTTCGTCGGGCGCGGCGACAAGAACGGCGGCGACGGCGCGGCCGTCGACGCGATGCGCAAGCTCATCGGCTCGGTGTCGATGCGCGGCACGGTGGTCATCGGCGAAGGCGAGAAGGACGAGGCGCCGATGCTCTACAACGGCGAGGAGGTCGGCAACGGCGACGGCCCGGAGTGCGACGTCGCGGTCGACCCCGTGGACGGCACCACGCTCATGGCCAAGGGCATGCCGAACGCGCTCGCCGTCCTCGCGGTGGCCGAGCGGGGCGCGATGTTCGACCCGTCGGCCGTCTTCTACATGGAGAAGCTCGCGGTCGGCGCCGAGTACGCCGACGTCGTGGACATCGACGCCACCGTCCGCGACAACCTGCGCGCCGTCGCCAAGCGCAAGGGCGTGGGCCTCGCCGACGTCACCGTCGTCGTCCTCGACCGCCCCCGCCACGACGACCTCGTCCAGGAGATCCGCGACGCGGGCGCGCGCATCCGCTTCATCACCGACGGCGACGTCGCCGGCGCCATCGCCGCGGCCCGCCACGAGAGCGACGTCGACATCCTGCTCGGGATCGGCGGGACCCCCGAGGGGATCATCGCGGCGTCGGCGATCGCCTGCCTGGGCGGCTCGTTCCAGGGCCGGCTGTGGCCCAAGGACGCCGAGGAGCGCGAGAAGGCGCTCGCGGCGGGGCACGACCTCCGGCGCGTGCTGCACACCGGCGACCTCGTCAACGGCGAGAACATCTTCTTCTGCGCCACCGGCGTGACCAACGGCGACCTGCTGCGCGGCGTGCAGTACCGCGCGGGCGGCGCGAGCACGCAGTCGCTGGTGATGCGCTCGAAGTCGGGCACGGTCCGGCTCATCGACGGCTACCACCGGCTGGCCAAGCTGCGCGAGTACTCGACGGTGGACTTCGGCACCGAGGAGATCGAGACCGACGAGAGCCCCTGGGTGTAGGTGGCCTCGGCCACCCCCACCCCGACTCGTCGCGCGCCCCGCGGGACGCGAGGATTGCGGCCATGGGCAACGACACAGGGGCGCAGCAGAACACGGGGTACCGGACCGAGCACGACACCATGGGCGAGGTCCAGGTGCCGGCCGACGCCCTCTACGCCGCGCAGACGCAGCGCGCCGTGGAGAACTTCCCCATCTCCGGACGCCCGATCGAGCCGGCGCAGATCCGCGCGCTCGGCCTGGTCAAGGGCGCCGCGGCCCGCGTGAACAAGACCCTCGGGGTGCTCGACGCCGAGATCGCCGACGCGATCGCCGCCGCCGCCGACGAGGTCGCCTCCGGCGCGCACGACGACCAGTTCCCCATCGACGTCTTCCAGACCGGCTCGGGCACGAGCTCGAACATGAACGCCAACGAGGTCATCGCGACGCTGGCCACGCGGGCCCTCGCGTCGTCGGGGTCGGACCAGAAGGTCCACCCGAACGACCACGTCAACGCCTCGCAGAGCTCGAACGACGTCTTCCCGACGACGATCCACCTGGCCGCCACCGAGGCCGTCGTCACCGACACCATCCCCGGGCTGGACCACCTCGGCGCCGTGCTGAACCGCCGGGCCCAGGATTGGCGCCACGTCGTGAAGGCCGGCCGCACCCACCTCATGGACGCGGTGCCGATCACCCTCGGCCAGGAGGCCGGCGGCTGGGCCACCCAGTGCAGCCACGGCACCGAGCGGCTGCGGGCCGCGCTGCCGCGCCTGGGCGAGCTGCCCATCGGCGGCACGGCGGTCGGCACCGGGATCAACACCCCCGAGGGCTTCGGGACCAAGGTCGTCGACGAGCTGCGCCAGGCCCTGGGGATCCCCGAGATCACCGAGGCCCGCGACCACATCGAGGCCCAGGGCGCGCGTGACGGCCTCGTCGAGGTCTCCGGTGCGCTGCGCTCCGTCGCCGTCAGCCTCTACAAGATCGCGAACGACCTGCGCTGGCTCTCGTCGGGTCCCTCGACCGGCCTCGCCGAGATCCACCTGCCCGACCTCCAGCCCGGCAGCTCGATCATGCCCGGCAAGGTCAACCCGGTGATCTGCGAGGCGACGATGATGGTCGCCGCGCAGGTGATCGGGAACGACGCGTGCATCGCGTTCTCCGGTAGCCAGGGCAACCTCGAGCTCAACGTCATGATGCCGGTGATGGCGCGCAACGTCCTCGAGTCGGCCCGCCTGCTCGCCAACGCCGCCCGCCTGCTCGCCGACCGCGTCCTCGAGGGCACCGAGGCCGACGAGGAGGCGTGCCGCCGGTACGCCGAGTCGTCGTCGGCGATCGTCACCCCGCTCAACCGCCTCCTCGGCTACGAGGAGGCGGCGAAGATCGCGAAGAAGGCGATGAAGGAGCGCAAGACGATCCGCGAGGTCATCGAGTCCGACGGCTACGTCTCGGAGGGGAAGCTGACCCAGGAGCAGCTCGACGAGGCGCTCGACGTGCTCGCGATGACGCGCGTCGACGCGTAACCGGACCCGCCGTGCTGCTCGCCGCCGTCGTCGACGCCTCCGCCCAGGTCGCGGCGACCCGTTCGCGCAAGGCCAAGACGGCCGCGCTGGCGACGGTGCTCGCCGCGGCCGGGCCGGAGGAGGTCCGGCCGGTCACGGCGTGGCTCGCCGGCGACATGCTGCAGGGCCGCACCGGCATCGGCTGGCGGACGCTCTCCGCCGTCGCTGACCGTCGGCGACGTCGAGGCCGCGCTCGACCGCCTGGCGGCGCTGGCGGGGTCGGGCACCGGTGTCGGCGCCCGCCGCACCGCGGCGCTGACGGCGTTGCTCGGCGCCGCGACCGCCGACGAGGGCCGCTTCCGCGTGCGCCTGCTCGGCGGTGAGCTGCGCCAGGGCGCGCTCGAGGGGCGGATGATCGCGGCGGTGGCGGCCGCGGCCGGGATTCCCGCGGACGCGGTGCGTCGCGCGTTCATGCTCTCCGGCCGCCTCCCGACGACCGCCGAGGCCGCGCTGACCTCGCCCGACCCGGTGGCGGAGCTCGACGCGATCGGGCTCGAGGTGATGCGCCCGGTCCGCCCGATGCTCGCCTCCCCCGGGGACTCGCTGGAGGCGACGCTCGCCGACCTGGGCACCGAGATCGTGGTCGAGCACAAGCTCGACGGGGCCCGGATCCAGGTGCACCGTCGCGGCGACGAGGTCCGGGTGTGGTCGCGGACGCTGCACGAGATGACCGACTCCGTGCCCGAGATCGTGGCGTTGACGCGGGCGCTGCCGGTCGAGTCCGTCGTCCTCGACGGCGAGACCCTGGCCGTCTCCGAGGACGGCCGCCCGCGCACCTTCCAGGACTCCATGAAGGGCCTGGGCGAGGGCGCGATGCAGCCCTGGTTCTTCGACTGCCTGCACCGCGACGGCCGCGACCTCGTCGACGAGCCGCTCGAGACCCGTCGTCGGGAACTCGCGGAGGTGGTCGGCGACCGGCTCATCCCCGGCGTCGTGCGCCCGACCCCCGCCGAGGCCGCCGACGAGGTCCGGGCCGCCCTGGCCGCCGGTCAGGAGGGGTCGATGGTCAAGGCGCTCGACTCGCTCTACACGGCGGGGCGACGCGGCAGGTCGTGGCAGAAGATCAAGCCGGCGCACACGTTCGACCTGGTCGTGCTGGCCTGCGAGTGGGGCTCCGGGCGGCGGCGCGGGTGGCTGTCGAACATCCACCTCGGGGCGCGGGATCCCGACGGCGGGTTCGTGATGGTCGGCAAGACCTTCAAGGGCATGACCGACGAGACGCTGCGCTGGCAGACCGAGACGTTCCCGCAGTTCGAGACCTCACGGGACGCGCACACCGTGTACCTGCGCCCGGAGATCGTCGTGGAGATCGAGCTCGACGGGGTCCAGACCTCGACCCGCTACCCGGGCGGCGTCGCGCTGCGGTTCGCGCGGGTGGTGCGCTACCGCGACGACAAGCCGGCCTCCGAGGCGGACACGATCGACGCCCTGAGGGGCCTGCGGCCCATGTGAACGGATGTGGTCGTCCTGGCGACGACATCCGTTCACATGCGACAGCTCAGCTCCAGCCCGTCCCCGAGCGGGAGGTGCTGCGAGCGGTAGCCCGGGCCACGGACGTGGGCCAGGTAGTCGACCAGGGCCTCCGGGAGCATCTCGGTGTCGTCGGCGATCACCAGCGCGCCCGGACGCAGCCGCGGCTCGACGACCTCCAGCACCGGGAGGTAGAGCTCGCTCCAGCCGTCGAGCAGCAGCAGGTCGACCGGCCCGGGCAGGCTCGCGAGTGTCTCGCGGGCGTCGCCGACGCGGAGGTCGACGAGGTCGTCGAGCCCGGCGCGGCGCAGGTTCGCCGCCGCGACCGCGGCCTTCGTCGACTCCAGCTCGCTGGTGACGACGGTGCCGCCGCCGGAATCGCGCAGCGCCGCCGCGAGGAACACCGTCGAGACCCCGAACGAGGTGCCGAACTCGACGACGGTGCGCGCGCCGGTCGCCTGGACCAGCGTCGCCAGCAGGTCGCCGACCTCGCGGGGGACGCAGATCCAGGCCTCGCGCAGCTCGGGCGCCAGCGCGGTCTCCGAGATCGGACCGGCGGCGCCGGCGCGCGCGACCAGCGCCGCCAGCTCGGGCTCCTGGGCGTCGGCGGCCCGCAGCATCTC
>NZ_JBVPVA010001012.1:0-13643 GCF_055612215.1 Actinomycetospora sp.
CGGGTCCGCGCCCTGTTCCGCGGCAAGCACCTGAAGGCGCTGCTCTACACCGGCTCCTTCTACACCTTCTGGAACATCGCGGCCGGCACCGCCGGTATCTTCACCCCGTACATGGTCAAGACCATCGGGGCGGGCTCGAACGCCGCCGGCGTCGCCCTGTCCTGCCTCGGCTTCGCCGCAGGCATCGTCGGCACCCTCGCACTGTTCATGCCCTTCTACGATCGCAGCCACGGCGTCCGCAAGGGCCTGTTCGCCCTCGGCGCGATCATGCAGATCTGCTCCTACGGGCTCTATCTGGTCGTCGACTTCTCCGGGCCGAGCGTCATCGCCAGCGTCCTGCTCTTCTACGTCGGCAGCGCGGTAGCCGGGGAGGCCACCTACAAGGTGACCAGCCAGGAACTGTTCCCGACGATGCTGCGCGGCACCGCGCAGGGCTTCACCTTCGGAGTCGCCCGCGTCTTGCTCGGACTGTTCAGCCTGGTCGTGCCCCTGCTCTCGACGATCGGCATCGTCCCGGTCGCGCTCCTGCTCACCCTGTTTCTGGTCATCAGCGGCGTCGTGGGCTTCTTCGCCATGCCCGACACCACCGGCAAGTCCCTCGAGCAGATCGAGGCCGAACGAGCCGACCGGCCCACAGCAGTCCCGGCCACGTCCTGAGACCTCCCCGGCCCGCAACGCCGGCCCGGTCCCGCCAGCCGCGGGGCCGGGCCGTCCTGCGCCTCGGCTCAGGCGGAGTCGCTCCGCCCGAGCAGGAGGGTGGAGGAACGCACCACGAGCTCCGGGGCGAAGACCACCTGCCGGTGCTGGTGCTCCGGGCCGGCGGCCACCTCGTCGAGCAACAGCTCCACCGCGGTCCGGCCGAGGAGCTCGCTCGGCTGGGCCACCGAGGTCAGCGGCACCGCCGCCGCCTCGGCGAACTCGATGTCGTCGTAGCCGACGATCGCGAGGTCGTCCGGGACCCGCAGTCCCCAGTGCACGCTGCGCTGCAGCAGCCCCAGGGCGAGCAGGTCGTTGGCGCAGAACACTCCGGTCGGGCGGCGGCTCGACGGCAGACCCGCCATCCGTTCCCCCGCGCGACGGCCCTCGGCCACGGTCAGCCCGGTCGTCTCGACCACGACCAGATCCGCCGGGTCCCGCCCGGCGCGCTCGAGCGCGCCGCGGGCCCCGGCGATTCGGTCGGCGACCTGACCGAACGAGGTGGGCCCTCCCACCACCGCGATCCGCTCGTGGCCGAGCTCGAGGAGATGGCCGGCCGCCAGCGTGCCCCCGGCGACGTCGTCGACCGTCACCGAGCAATGGGTCGGGCCCGCGCCGCGGTCGACCACGACGACGGGAGTCCCCCGCTGCGGTAGCTGCTCCAGGCGCGGGTCGGACGGGTCGACGGGAGTGACGAGCACGCCCTGCACCCTCTGCTCGGCGAGGAGCTCCAGGTAGCGCGCCTGCCGCGTGGCGTCGTCACCGCAGTCGCACAGGTACGTCGCGAGCCCCGCCCCGTCCGCCGTGCGTTGCACCCCGGCCGCGACGTCGGTGAAGAACGGGTTCGCCGCGTCCAGCACGACGAACGCGATCGTGCGGCTGCGACCCGAGCGCAGCTGGCGTGCCGAGTCGTTGCGGACGAAGCCCAGCGCGCCGATCGCCGCCTCGACCCGACCGCGCGTCGCCGCACTGACGCGCTCCGGCCGGTTGAGCACGTTGGACACCGTCCCGAGCGACACCCCGGCCCGGGCCGCCACATCTTTGATGCTCGGGCCACTCACGAGGACCATCATGCCCGTCCGGCCACGGCGACGGCTCCGAGTGGGCCGGTGTGGAGGAGGAGGCCGCGGCCCGCCCGGACGCAGAACCGGCTACCGGGTCACTGGTCCTCTCCCACGGCTCCCGGGTCCCGGGGGTGGGGCGCCTCGAGCCGGAAGCGGACGCCGAGCAGGCGGATGAGCAGGCACGCCGCCGCGCCCACGTAGACCCAGACCGGTCCCCCGACCCCGAGCCGCGCCGGCACCACGACGACCGCGGCGCCGACGAGCGCGGGGATCGCGTACAGCTCGCTGCTCAGCACGCTCGGGACCCGGCGGACGAGCACGTCGCGCAGGGTGCCGCCGCCGACCGCGGTGATCGTGCCGAGCAGGATCGACTGCCCGACCCCCGCGCCGAGGGCCAACGCCCGGCCGGCGCCCGTGACCGCGAACAGGGACAGGCCGAGGGCGTCGAAGACCGTGATGGGGAGGGCGAGCCGGTCCAGCCGGCCGCTGAGCACGAACGCGACGAGCCCGCCGCCGGCCGCCACCGCCAGGTAGCGCCAGTCGCTGAACGTCGCCGGGGGCAGCGCGCCGAGCAGGACGTCGCGCAGGATGCCGCCGCCGAGCGCGGTGATCATGCCCAGCGTCACCACGCCGACGATGTCCAGGCGCGCGGCCCGCACCGCGGTGAGCGCCCCGTTGAGGGCGAACGCGAAGGTCCCGGCGAGGTCCAGCACGAGGGCCGTCACCGACGCGGCGCTCACCCCGCGGCCCCGTCTCCCTCCGGTGCCAGCCAGGCCCCCGCCGCGGTCACCAGGGTCTCGATGCCGGTGCGCACCGTCGGGTCCAGGACCGGAGCGAACAACGGGCTGTGGTTGGTGGGCAGCTCGGCGAGCCGGCCCTCGCGCGCCAGGGTGTCGTAGGTGGCGTGGTCGACACCGCCCACGAACCAGAACACCGAGGGCGCCCCCCAGGCCCGGCCCAGCTCGCCGAAGTCCTCGCTGGCCGAGGCCGGTCCCATCGACGCCACCCGGTCGGCGCCGAGGTGATCGCGCAGGGCCGTCAGCACCCGGTCGGTCGCGGTCGGGTCGTTGTCGGTGACCTGGTAGGTCTCCACGGGGGTGATCTCCGGTTCCCGCGGCGCGCCCGCGGCGCGCGCCTCGGCGGCCACGATCCGCCGGATGGCGTCCTGCGCACGGGCACGCACCCCCTCGTCGTAGCAGCGCAGGTTCAGGCCGATGGTCGCCTCGTCGGGGATGACGTTCTCCTTGCTGCCCGCCTGCAGCACGCCGATGGTGAGCACCGCGGCCTCGTTCATGCCCAGCTCCCGGGACACGACGGTCTGGAGCCGCACCACGGTGGATGCCGCCATCACCACCGGGTCGATCGCGGCCTCGGGCATGGAGCCGTGGGCTCCGCGGCCGAACATCCGGATCCGCCAGACGTCCGACGCCGAGGTGGCCGTGCCGGGTCGGGTGGCGACGATCCCGGCGGGCGCAGGCATGACGTGCTGGCCCAGCACCACGTCGGGGGTCGGGAACCGCGCGACGAGGCCGTCGTCGACCATCGCCCGGGCGCCCGTCCCGGTCTCCTCGGCCGGCTGGAACAGCGCCACGAGCGTCCCCGACCAGGCGTCGCGGTGGGCTCCGAAGAGCGCCGCCGCCGCCGCGAGCCACGCCACGTGCACGTCGTGTCCGCAGGCGTGCCCGACCGGGGTCTCGGCGCCGTCCGCGTCGGTGGCGGTCACGGTGCTGGCGTAGGGCAGGCCGGTCGCCTCCCGCACGGGGAGCGCATCCATGTCGGCGCGGAGCGCCACGGTGGGGCCGTCGCCGTTGCGCAGTACGCCGACGACGCCGGTCGTGCCGACGCCCGTCGTCACCTCGAAGCCGGCGTCGGCCAGGCGCGCGGCCGCGAGGGCGGCGGTGCGGTGCTCCTGGTTCGAGAGCTCGGGGTGGGCGTGCAGGTCGGTGTAGAAGTCCCGGGTCTCCGGCAGCACTCCGTCGACGGCGTCCAGCAGCGGACGCAGCGGACCGTTCGGCATCGTCGCCCTCCTCGGCGGTGGTGGCACCGGCCCTGTTCCCCTGAGATCGCCCGGCGACGCGCGCACGGGCACGCGTCAGGGCACGTCGAGCAGCACCCCGCCCAGGAAGGCGTCGAGGGCGTCGTGGTCGTGCGGCGCGAGCACGTGCGCCACGTACTGGTCGGGGCGGACCACGACGACCGCGCCGGTGTCGCGGTCGACGCCGCGCAGGTCGAAGACGTCGTCGGCCGGGTCGGGACAGAACACCTTCTCGTGGTCGACCAGCCCGAAGCGGCCCTTGCGCGGCCGCAGGAGCGGGGGCAGGTCGGTGACCTCGACGTCGTGGTGGTGCTGCGGGAGGACCGCGCGGACGTCGACGACGGCGTCGGGGTCGGCGCCGGCGGGGGTCCACCGCGGCAGCGTCACGGCCAGGTGGTCGCAGAGCCCGCGCAGCGCGGCGCCGTCGCGGTCGGCGAACAGGTAGAGCCGCCACGCCCCGTCGGCGCGGGCGGCGTGGCCGAGGTGCATCGGCTTGGCGTCGGCGAGCCGGACGACCGGCGCGGAGTGGAACCGCGTGCCGACCTCGAACCCCGCCGCGAGGTGCTGCGCGGGATCGGTCGCCGTGATCATCGACGGGGCGTGGCGGACCCCGAAGCCGGCGGTGAAGCGGCCCTGCTCGCGGAAGTAGCGCTGGAACTTCTCGGGGTCGGCGTCGGTCACGTCGGCGTGCGCGCCGAACATGGCCGCGAACTCCCGGTCGAAGTCGATGAGCTCCTGCGCCACGCGCTGCCGTTCCTCGGAGTAGGTCCGCAGCAGCTCCGGGCGCGCGGTCCCCCGCAGCACGGCGCCGAGCTTCCAGCCCAGGTTCCAGGCGTCGGCCATCGAGACGTTCATGCCCTGCCCGGCCTTCGCGCTGTGCGTGTGGCACGCGTCGCCGGCGATGAACACCCGCGGGAGCCGACCCGGCTCGGCGTCGGGGACGTCGTCGAATCGGTCGCAGAGCCGCTGCCCGACCTCGTAGACCGACCACCACCCGACGTCGCGCACCTCGACGGTGTAGGGCGCCAGGATGCGGTTCGCGACGGCGGCGAGCTCCCCGGGCGTGACGCCGCGGTCGCGGAGCATCTCCGCGTCGCGGTCGTGGTCGAGCTCGATGTAGAGGCGCACCAGGTAGCCGCCCTCGCGCGGGATGACCAGGACGCTGCCCTCGGCCGAGGTGATCGCGCTCTTGAGCCGGATGTCGGGGAAGTCGGTGTCGACGAGGACGTCCATCACGCCCCAGGCCTGGTTCATCGCGTCGCCGACCAGCTCGCGCCCGATCGCGGCCCGCGTGGCGCTGCGGGCCCCGTCGCACCCGACGACGTACCGCGCCCGGACCGTCGAGGTCTCCCCGGACCCGACGTGCTCGACGGTCACCGCGACCGGGTGCTCGACGTCGTCGTCGAGCGCGAGGTCCACCAGCCGCACCCCGTGGAACGGCTCCGCCCGTGACGCCGACCGGGCCGTGTGCTCACGCAGGAAGGCCAGCATCCGCGCCTGGTTCACGATCATGTGCGGCATCTCGGACAGGCCGTCCTCGACGTCGGGGATGCGCCCGGTCCGCGTGATGTGCCCGGGCCGCTCCGGGTCGGGCCGCCAGAAGCTGACCTCGTTGACCTGGTAGCCCTCCTCGATCACCCGGCCCGCCAGCCCGAACGCCTCGAACATCTCCATCGTGCGGCAGGCGACCCCGTCGGCCTGCCCCACCGCCAGCGGACCGTCCCGGCGGTCGACGACGACCGTGCGGAGCTCGGGGAAGGCCGCCAGCTGCGCGGCGAGCACGAGGCCGGCCGGGCCGGCGCCGACGACGAGGACGTCGGTGCGCTCGGGAAGGTCCGCGGACCGCTGCGCGACGGAGGGATGGGCGTCGGTCGTGAAGGGGTCGCCGGGCCGGTACCCGTCGACGTAGAACTGCGCCACGTCCACTCCTCGGTCAGTCATCGGCCGAATGCCGCCCGATCGGATCGAAAGGGAAAATATTGTCCCGATCGACCCCTCACCAGCACCGCCGCACCGGACAGACTCGTTGCGAAAAGTGCCGGGACGGGGCGTCGGACTCCCCGATCTCCACGTCCCGGTGCCCCGCTCCCCCGCCGTCGAAAGGCACCCCCGTGATCATCCTCGGAATCATCCTCATCGTCCTGGGCTATCTGCTGCCCGTTCCCAGCATCATCGTGACCATCGGCTGGATCCTGCTCGTCGTCGGCCTGATCCTCACGCTCCTGGGCGCGGTCGGCCGGCCGGTCGGACGCAAGACCTACTTCTGAGGTCCGGTCCGGGGGCCGTCCGCGCACGCGGACGGCCCCCGGGCTCCCGGCCGGGCGTCCCGTTCGCCCGGCCCGACATCTCCCCGGCCGTCGGGCGGGTCGGCTCGTAGGCTCGTGTCGGACGGTCGGGCCGAGGCGACGGGACGGCGGGCGGATGGACACGGAGCGCAGCGGGGTCCGCGCGTCCGACCGTGAGCGCGCCCTGGTGGTCGAGCGGCTGACGCGCGCCCTCGAGCACGGCCGGCTGACCCTCGCCGAGTACGACGAGCGCGTGGCCGCGACCTACGCGGCCGTCCTCCGCGACGACCTGACCCGCCTCATCGACGACCTGCCGGGTCGTCTGTGGTGAAGGTCGGGGGCTCCGGCAGGGCGACCGGCTCCGGGATGTCCGCGGGCTCCGGGATGTCGGCCGGTTCGGGGACGTCGGCCGACCCGGGGACGGCGACGTCGGGCAGCGGCTCCCCCGCCTCCACGGCGGCGACGGCCCCGTTCCGGTGCGGCCGGTCGGCCGGCACGGCCTCGTCCGGCTGATCGGTCGACGCGTCGGCGCCCGGTCCGGCCTGCGCACCGAGGGTCCCCCCGGTCGCGTGCTCGAAGAAGCGCAGCAGCTCGACCGGGAACGGCATCACCAGCGTGCTGTTCTTCTCGGCGGCCACGTCGGTCACGGTCTGGAGCAGGCGCAGCTGCAGGGCCCCGGGGGTGTCGCTCATCGTGCCGGCGGCCTGGGAGAGCTTGCCGGACGCCTGCAGCTCGCCGTCCGCGGCGATGACCCGCGCCCGGCGGTCGCGCTCGGCCTCGGCCTGGCGGGACATCGAGCGGCGCATGCTCTCGGGCAGCGAGATGTCCTTGATCTCCACGCGCTCGACGACGATGCCCCAGTCCTCGGTCGGCGCGTCGATGACGTCGCGCAGCTCGGCGTTGATCCGGGCGCGGTCGGACAGCAGGGTGTCGAGGTCGGACCGGCCGATCACCGAGCGCAGGGACGTCTGGGCGACCTGCGAGGTGGCCTGGACGTAGCTCTCGACGTTGATGACCGCACGGACCGGGTCGTCCACCCGGAAGTAGACGACCGCGTCGACGCCGATCGTCACGTTGTCGCGGGTGATGGAGCTCTGTGACGGGACGTCGAGCACCACGGTCTGGATCGAGACCTTCCGCATGCGGTCGGCGACCGGGATGATCGTGCGCAGCCCCGGCTCGCGGACCGCGGGCAGCAGGCGGCCGAACCGCAGGACGACGCCCCGCTCGTACTGCTGGACCAGGCGGAACGTGGACGAGGCGAGGATCAGGCCGAGCAGCACGACCACGATCACGATGACGACGACGACATTCATTGCTGAGGCTTCCCCTCGGGACGGGGCGACCCCGTCGTGGAGTGCGCTCCCGTCCGCCATGGTGCTCCCGCCGCTGCCGCTCGGCCACCGACCGCCGGCGTCCCCCACCGCCACCTCACACGGCGATCCCGGCATCGGGGACGTGTGGGCCGACCGGCCCCGGACTGCTCGTCAGGGGGCCGCGGACCTGCCACGCTGGAGGCTTCCGGGGAGGAGTCACCTTCCCCGTCCTGAGGGGCCTGTCGATGCTCGTCGGTCTGCTCGTCGTCGCCCTGGTTATCTGGCTGGTCCTCGCGGTCCTCGGGATCGTGATCCACGGGCTCTTCTGGCTGGCGATCATCGGTGTCGTGCTGTTCGTCGCCACCGCCGTGTACGGCGGCGTGAAGCGATCGGCCCTCCGACGCTGAGCACGCCGCGGACGGCCCACGGAGGATGCCGGTGACCCCGGAGCCGGACCCGCTGGCGGACGCCCCGGGCGAGATGAACCCGCTCGAGACCATGATGTGGCGGGCGGAGGTCGACCCGCGGCTGCGCTCGATCGTGGTGATCGTCGACGTGCTCGACGCCGAGCCCGACTGGGACCGGCTCGTCGCCGCCCACGAGTGGGCCACCCGCGTCGTGCCGCGGCTGCGCCAGCGGGTGATGGAGCCGTGGGGATGGGGCCCGCCCACCTGGGTCCCCGACCCGGACTTCGCGCTGTCGTTCCACCTGCGGCGGATGCGGCTCGCGGAGGGCGGCGGGCTGCGCGAGCTGCTCGACCAGGCCGCGCTGTGCGCGATGACCCCGTTCGACCGGAGCCGCCCGGCCTGGGAGGCCCTCCTGGTCGAGGGGCTCGACGGCGGGCGCGCGGGCTACCTGGTCAAGGTCCACCACAGCCTCGCCGACGGGCTCGGGCTGGTGCAGATCCTCAGCCTGCTGCACAGCAGCAGCCGCGAGCCCTCCGCCGACAAGGCCGACCCCCCGCCCCCGGGGTCGACGCCGCCCTCGCGGCTCGGGCTCACCGCCTGGCAGGCCGGGCGCGCCCTGGTCGCCGCGCCCCCGGCGGTCGTCGGGGGGCTGCGCACCGGCGTCACGGCGCTCGGGCGCGCGGCCCTCGCCCCGGTCACCACGCTCACCGACGGCTGGGCGGCCGTGTGGTCCGCGGCGCGCGCCGCGCTCCCGCCGACGCTCACCGGCTCCCCCGCGTTCCGCGGCCGCAGCCTCAACCGCCGCTTCGAAGCGCTCGACGTGGACCTCGCCACGCTCAAGGCCGCGGGCCGCGCCGCCGGCGGGTCGCTCAACGACGCGTACCTCGCCGGACTGGTCGGGGGCATCCGCCGCTACCACCTGGCCCTGGGTCTCCCGGCGCCCGACCGCATCCCGGTCGGGATGCCGGTCAACACCCGTGACCCGTCGGATCCGATGGGCGGCAACCACTGGGCGGGCACGCGCTTCGCGGTCCCCCTCGACGACGTCGACGCCGCCACCCGGATCGGGCAGGTGCGCGACATCGTGCGCGCGGTGACCAGTGCGCGGGTCGTGGACGCCCTCGGGCTCGTCGCCCCGGTGCTGGCCGCCCTGCCCGCGCCGTTGCTCGCCCGCGTCCAGGGTGCGGCCACCAGCGCCAACGACCTCCAGGCCAGCAACGTCCCGGGGATGACCCGGCCCACGTACCTCGCCGGGGCGCGGATCGTGCGCAGCTACCCGTTCGCCCCGCTGCCCGGCGCACCCGCGATGATCGCGCTGACCTCGCACGAGGACACCTGCTGCATCGCCGCCACGCTCGACCCGGCGGCGATCACCGACCCCGCGCTCTTCCGGGAGTGCCTCGTCGCCGGGTTCGAGGAGGTCCTCGGGCTCGCCGGGACGGGGTGACCGTGCGGCGGGCGGCCCCGGCGATCCTCGCCGCGCTGCTGCTCATCGGTCTGGTCGTCGAGGCCACCCACCAGATCGCGGCCGGCGACGACGCCCCGGACCTGCCGGTCATCGACGACTGGCTCCACGACGCGCTGATCCTCGCCTCGAGCGCGATCTGTGCGTGGGGCGCGACCCGGCGGAAACCCGGCCCCAGCCGCGCCGCGTGGTGGTGCTTCGCCGCCGCCCTGTTCCTCTTCGCGGTCGCGGAGATCACCTGGGGCGCGTTGTACGCGGACGGCAGCCCGGTGCCGACACCGAATCCGACCGACGTGCTCTACCTGGCCACCTACCCGCTGTTCATGGCCGGGCTGGTGCTCATGGTCCGGGCCCGGGTCGCCGACGTCCCCTGGCACCGGTGGCTCGACGGCCTCGTCCTGGTCCTCATCGTGGCGACCCCCGGTGTCGCGCTGGTCATCGTGCCGGTGGCGGAGAACTCGCCGGTCGACCCGCTCGGGCTGGTGGTCACCGTCGCGTACCCGCTGGGCGACGTCGTGCTCCTCGGGGCCCTCCTCGGGACGCTCCCGCTGATGTCGTGGCGGCTCGGCGGCAGCTGGCCGTGGGTCGCGGCCGGGCTCGTCTGCCTCACCGCGGCCGACTCGATCTACAGCCTCTCCGCGACGCAGGCGGTCTCCCACGAGGGCCCCTACGACTTCCTCTGGAGCGCGGGCTCGCTCGCGTTCGCCGTCGGCGCGACCCGGTTGCCGTCGCGACCCCGGGCCTCGCGGGAGATCACCGGGTGGCCCGCCGTGGCGCTCCCGCTGGGTGCCCAGCTCTTCGCCGTCGGCACCCAGATCTACGGCTACGTGCACGAGCTGCCCGCCGCCGAGCGGCTGCTCACGATCGGCGTGCTCGTCATCGGCGTCGTGCAGATCATCGTCTCGCGCCCCCGTCCCGCTCCCCAGGACCATGCGGCGGCCGAGCCGGCCGAGCGCCGAGGTGGACCACCCGTACAGACCTGACATCACGTTGTGTACACGGATCTTTGCTGGTGGTCTGAACGAGTGATGTGGTCGGCGGCGACGACCTCCGCCACCACGGGCCCTGTACAACGGTGAGTAGTTCGATGGTGCGCAACCAGATCGCTCCTCGTGCTCGTTCCCGAGGAGGACCCATGGCGACCCTGACCGCTCACGCGGACCTGCCCGTCGGCGACCACACCGCCCGCGACGCACGCGCCGTCACGCTGGCCGCGGTCGCGGCCTGGGGCTGCGACGTCTCGGTCGAGACCCTGCTGCTGCTCGTCGACGAGCTCGCCGAGGCCGTCGTCGGGCGGGCGGGCACCGAGCACGGCCTGATGCTGGAGCTCAGCGCCCACGACGCGCAGGGCATCCGCGTCACCCTCGCCGACGGCAGCGCCGTGCGCGCCACCGCGCAGGCCGTCGTCCGGGGTGCGCCGACCCTGGCGGCGCTGCTCGAGTCGCTGACCGCACGCTGGGGCGACGAGCCCTACCAGGGTGGGTACAGCATCTGGTTCGAGCTCGGCCCCGAGCAGACCGATCCGGAGCTCGACGAGCTGCGGGCCGACGGGGCCGAGGTCGCCGAGCAGCTGGGCGCCTGGTTCGCCGGGGACGAGGGCCGGTAGACCCGACGGGCGGCGCGCCGGAGCGCGCCGCCCCGGGACTCACTTCGGGTCGAGCACGAAGACCGGGATCTCCCGGTCGGTCTTCTCCTGGTACTCCGCGTAGGACGGGTAGGCCGCGACCGCCCGCTCCCACCACCGGGCGCGCTCCTCGCCCGAGACCTCGCGGGCGACGTAGGTCCTCGTCTCGGTCCCGTCCTGCAGCGGGAACTCCGGGTGCGCCTTGATGTTGTAGTACCAGACCGGGTTGTCCGGGGCACCGCCCTTGGACGCGACCACGGCGTAGCTGCCCTCGTGCTCCACCCGCATCACCGGGGTGTAGCGCAGCGTGCCGGACTTCGCGCCGCGCAGGGTCAGCAGCACGATCGGGGAACCGAGGACCTCGATGCCCTCGGTCGTCCCGGTCTCCAGGATCTTCTCGGTCTGCTCGCTGACCCAGCTCGTGGGGCTGCGCTCCACACTCTGCTCGCTCATGTCGACCACCAACCCCGACGGTCCCCCGGGACATTCCACGTGGGCCAGGCCTGGTCGCCCCGGCGACCACGCGCGGTCACGTGCGCGCCAGCGCGTCGGGCGTGAGGTCCGCGAGGGTCGGATAGCCGTCGACCGCCATGATCAGGTCGGCCTCCGCGAGGATCATCCGGAGCACGTGCTCGACGCCGGCGGTGCCGCCGATGGCCAGCCCGTAGGCGATCGGGCGGCCGATCCCGACCGCCGTCGCCCCGAGGGCCAGCGCCTTGACGACGTCCGCGCCGCTGCGCACGCCCGAGTCGAACAGCACCGGCAGCCCGTCGGCGGCCTCGACGACCCCGGGCAGGCACTCGAGCGTGGTCAGGCCGCCGTTGGCCTGCCGCCCGCCGTGGTTCGAGCAGTAGATCGCGTCGACGCCGTGGTCCTTGACCCGTCGGGCGTCGTCGGGGTGGCAGATGCCCTTCGCCATGATCGGCAGGTCGGTCTCGGCCCGCAGCCAGTCCAGGTCCTCCCACCGGAAGGGCCCGCCGAAGATCGGGAGGTTCTGGATGAACGTCTCGACGGGGTCGTCGTCCGGGCCGAGGCGCTTCCGGAACTCCGGGTCGCTCGTGTAGTTCGTCAGGCACGTGCTCGGGACCTGCGGGTAGTGCGCGCCGCGCAGGTCGCGGGGCCGCCAGCCGGTGACCCAGGTGTCGAGCGTGACCGCGATGCCCTTCAGGCCCGCCTTCTCCGCGCGGTGCACCAGGCTCGCGGCGAGGTCGCGGTCCGGCGGCGTGTAGAGCTGGAAGAAGCCGGTGGTGTCGCCCAGCAGCGGGACCACGTCCTCCATGGGGTCGGCCGAGAGCGTGCCCGCGAAGAACGGGACGCCGGTGCGGGCCGAGGCCTCCGCGCAGTGCAGGTCGCCGTGGCCGTCCTGGGCGCACGGCCCGTACACCCCGATCGGGGCCATGAAGATCGGCGAGGGGAACGTGTGCCCGAACAGGTCGATCGACAGGTCGCGCTCCTCGGGCGCGACGAGCATCCGCGGGTAGAGCCCCCAGCGTTCGAAGGCCGCGACGTTCGCGCGCTGGGTCTGCTCGTTGCCCGCGCCACCGGCGACGTAGCCCCAGGTCTTCGGCGTCATCATGTGCGACGCCTTCTCCTCGAGGTCGGCGAGGGCGATCGGGTACTGCGGGGCGTCGCCGCGCCGGCCCTGGGCGTACAGCTCGTCCTGGTAGTTAGCGAAGGTCATGGTCTCGGGATGACCCCAGCGCGGGGCTCGGGAACGCCGGATCCCCGACGGTGCGCCGATCGGCCCTGACTGCACGGATGGCTCAACTGCACAAGACTTGCATCAGCGACACGGTCGAGGGAACGTTCCGGCTCGTGACGATGACCGCGCCCGCGACCACGCGCCGTTTCGCCCTCATCCCTCCCGAGAAGCGCTCCGTGGGCGGGATGGTCGGCTTCGTCCTCCTGCTGCACGTGCTCGGCTGGGGCACCCTCGTCGTGTTCGTCGCGCCCGCGCACTACGAGCTGGGCGACGTCGGGGTGTTCGGCCTCGGCCTCGGCCTGACCGCCTACCTGCTGGGGATGCGGCACGCCTTCGACGCCGACCACATCGCGGCCATCGACAACACCACGCGCAAGCTGCTGGCCGACCGCGAGGGCCCCGACGGACCGGACACGACGCGGCCACGGCCCCTCACCGTCGGGTTCTGGTTCTCGCTGGGCCACTCGACGATCGTGTTCGTGCTCGTGCTGCTGCTCGGGCTCGGCGTCCGGGCCGTCACCACCGAGATCGGCGACGACGACTCGCCCCTCAAGGTCGTCGGCGGACTCGTCGGCACCGCGGTCAGCGGGCTGTTCCTGATCCTGATCGGCGTCGTCAACCTGGTGGTGCTGATCGGGATCGTGCGGATCTTCCGACGGATGCGGCACGGCGACTTCGACGAGGCCGAGCTCGAGCGCCACCTCGACGAGCGGGGCTTCATGAATCGCATCCTCGGCCGCGTCACCAGGGCCGTCCGCAAGCCCGTGCACATGTACCCGACGGGGCTGCTGTTCGGCCTGGGCTTTGACACCGCCACCGAGGTCAGCCTGCTCTTTTTGGCCGCGGGTGCCGCGGGGGCCGGGCTTCCCGCCTACGCGATCCTGGCACTCCCCGTCCTGTTCGCAGCCGGGATGTCGCTGCTGGACACCCTGGACGGGTCGTTCATGAACTTCGCATACCAGTGGGCCTTCTCCGAGCCTGCGCGCAAGGTCTTTTACAACCTCGTGATCACCGGGCTGTCGGTGGCAGTGGCACTGGTGATCGGCACC
>NZ_JBVPVA010001061.1:0-4199 GCF_055612215.1 Actinomycetospora sp.
GACGGCGTCCGCGAGCCCCGGGCACGGCACCGTCGTGGCCTGCCCCGGCGTCGCGAAGAGGGCGACGAGGTCGGCCTGGTAGGCGCTGGCGCTGGTCCGCTCGGTCGCCCAGATGCCGAACGGCGCGCCCGCGGTGGCCGCGGGCTTCACGGCGGGGACGGTCCCGACCACGGGCCGGCGGGGCTCGAGCTCGGCGCGCAGCGGGACCAGGGCGGTGACGCTCGCGGTGTTGCACGGCACGACGACGGCGTCGGCGCCGCGGGCGACCGCGAGCCGGGCCACCCACAGCACCCGCTCGACGATCCACTCGCCCGCGCGCGGTCCCCACGGCATGCCGTCGGGATCCATGCACAGGTCCAGGTGCACGTCGGGACGCAGGTGGCGCAGCCACCCGGCCGTCGGGAGCATGCCGAGGCCGGAGTCGATCAGTGCGATCCGTGTCCCGCGAGCCGGCACGGCGCCGAGGGTACCCGGCGGGTCGGTGAGGACCGGCGCGGCGTCAGACCATCGCGGCGCTGCCGACGTCCGGGTGCTCGCGGAAGAACTCGACCATCGGGCCGACGTGCTCGGCGAACGACGGGCACCGCACCCCGACCTGGCCGAGCAGGGCCGTCGTCGCCTCGGTGTCGTAGAGCGTCGGGTGGGTGAGGTACTCCAGGGTGCTCGAGGGGACCTTGAAGAGCCGCCCGACCCCGGGGACGTGGTCGATCCCGAACGCCGCGAGCCCGGTCGGCGTCGGCACGGTCCGCAGCCGCCGCCCGGCCTGCTCGGCGAAGGTCGCGCACATCTGCGTGACGGTCGGCGGATCGGGCTGGGCGAGCGCGACGGTCCGGCCGGTCGCCGCGTCGTGCCCCGCGAGCGCCGCGATGGCGTCGACGACGAAGTCGGAGGGCACCAGGTTGAACGCCACCCGGTCGGCGCCGGCCGGCAGCGGCATCAGGGCCGTGCCGCGCTGGCGCAGGATCAGCTGCAGCACGTAGTAGGGGCCGTCGAACTTCTGGGTCCGCCCGGTGACCGAGTCGCCCACCACGACCGACGGCCGGTAGATCGTCACCGGCAGGCCCGCGTCGCGCGCCTTCGCGACGAGGCGCTCGGCCTCGTGCTTGGTGTGGTCGTAGTGGTTGGCGAACGGCTGGCCGAGCTCCAGGTCCTCCTCGAAGAAGATCCCGTCGTAGCGGCCCGAGACATAGCACGTGCTGACGTACTGCAGCCGGGTCAGGCCCGCCCCGTCGGCGGCGGCGCGGGCGAGCGCCACGACGTTGCGGGTGCCGTCGACGTTCACGCGCCACGCGATCTCCGCGGCCACCGAGAGGTCGTACACCGCCGCGAGGTGGAAGATCTCCAGCGGGCCGTCGAGCAGCCGCGCCCGGACGGCCTCGTCGAGCCCGAGCCCCGGCGTCGTGATGTCCCCGACGACGAGGTCGGTGCGGCCGGCGATCGCCGGGTCGTCCCGCTCGATCTCCGCGAGCGCCTCGCGGGCGCGCCCGAGCCAGCGCTGCTGCACCAGGGCGACCGCCCGGGCGTCGGGCTCGCGGCGCAGCGTGCGCGGCAGGAGGGCGGAGCCGAGGAAGCCGGGGAACCCGGTGAACAGCACGGCACTCACTCGGGACTCCCGTCGTCGTGGGGGGTGTCGTGGCCGGCGACCGTGAGTCCGAGCACAGCTCGGCCGTGGCGCGCCGTGAGAGTGTCATGACCGACGACGCGGGGCATCTTGCGCGCCAGGGACGCCACGGGACAGCCCGTGGCGGTGTGATGTCGACCCACCAGACGGAGGTCCGGGGATGGCCCAGGAACGAATCGTCGTGGTCGGCGCAGGGTTCGCCGGCCTGGAGTGCGTGAAGCGCCTGGAGAAGCAGCTGCGCGCCGAGATCGACCGGGGCGACGTCGAGGTCGTCGTGGTGAGTCCCAACGACTACATGCTCTACCTGCCGCTGCTGCCCCAGATCGCCGCCGGTGTGCTCACCACGCAGTCGGTGACGGTGTCGCTGCCGCGGGCGATCAAGCGCGCCCACCGCCTCCCCGGCACCGTCGTCGGGGTCGATCTCGAGAACTCCTCCTGCGTCGTCCGCAAGATCTCCGGCGAGGTCGTCGACCTGCCCTACGACCGCCTCGTGCTCGCGCCGGGCAGCGTCACCCGCAAGTTCGACATCCCGGGCCTGGACGAGCACGCGCTGGGGATGAAGAACCTCGCCGAGGCGGCCTATCTACGCGACCACGTCCTCTCCCAGCTCGAGCTCGCGAACGCCTCCACCGACGACGCCGAGCGCGCCGCGCGCTGCCAGTTCGTGGTGGTCGGCGGCGGCTACGCCGGCACCGAGACCGCGGCCTGCATGCAGCTGCTCACCGAGTCGGCCCTCAAGCGCTTCCCCCGGATCGAGCCGGGCCTGCTGCGCTGGACCCTCGTCGACATCGCGCCGCGTCTCATGCCCGAGCTCGGCCGGCGCCTCGGCGAGCAGGCCCTGGACCTGCTGCGCCGTCGCGGGATCGAGATCAAGCTCGAGACCGGGGTCGAGGAGGTCACCGAGTCCGAGGTGACCTTCACCGACGGCACGAAGCTCCCCACCCGCACGCTGGTGTGGACCGCCGGGGTGACCTCCAGCCCGCTGGTGAAGAACCTCGACGTCGACCTCGTCCGCGGCCGGGTCAAGGTCGGTGCGGACCTGCAGCTCCCCGGGTACGAGCGGGTCTTCGCCCTCGGCGACTGCGCGGCGGTGCCCGACCTCACCCAGGACGGCGACGACGCCATCTGCCCGCCCACCGCCCAGCACGCCTCGCGGATGGCGACCACCGCCGCGGACAACGTCGTCGCCTCGCTGCACGGCCGCCCGCTGACGCAGTACAAGCACCACGACCTCGGCCTCGTCGTGGACCTCGGCGGCACGCAGGCGGTGGCGCACCCCCTCGGGCTGGAGCTCAAGGGCGCCACCGCGCAGATGGTGACCCGCGGGTACCACCTGTTCGCGCTGCCGCTGATGCGCACCCGGATGCGGGTGATCGCGAACTGGATCCTGCACCTGTTCGGCGGGGACGACTTTCTGCGCATCGGGTTCCTCTCCGGGCGCAAGGGCACCGTCGAGGACTTCGAGGGTGCCGACGCCTACCTGTCCGCGGACCAGATCCGCGAGCGCACCAAGGCGTCGTGACCGCGCCCCGTGGCTAGCCTGTCGTGATGCCCCACCTCGACGACGTCGTCGCGCCCGACGGCACCCGGATCCGCTGGTGGGACAACGGCCGGCCGGCGGGCTCCGGGGTCCCCGTCGTGATCTCGAACGGGCTCGGCGCGAGCCCCGCCGCCTGGCCGTTCCTGGGGGGCGACGGCCGCCCCGGGCCCGGGACGCCCCGGGCCGTCACCTGGCACCACCGGGGGCTCGGCGGCTCCGAGCGGCCGCAGGACCCGCAGCGGATCCGGATCGCCGACCACGTCGACGACATGATCGCGGTCATGGACGCGGCCGGGATCGGCCGGGCCGCGGTGGTGGGCTGGTCGATCGGCGTGGCGGTCGCCTTCGAGTTCGCCCGCCGGTTCCCGGAGCGGGTGGCGTCGCTGCTGGTGCTCGGCGGGGTGGCCGGGGGCGGGTTCCGGGTCGGCCCGAGCTGGACGCCGGCGGCGGTCTCGCGCGGGCTGTCCAAGGCGAGCGCGTGGTCGCTCCGGCTGGTCGGGCCCCCCGTCGCGGGGCTGATCTCGCTGCTCCCGCGGGGGCTCGACGCGTCCGGGGTCACCGCCTTCGCGCCCGCGCCGCTGCAGACCCTCGCCGAGGTCGCCCGGGAGTTCTCCCACCACGACTGGACCTGGTTCTCGAAGATGGTGCTCGCGGCGGGGGAGGAGCCGGCCATCCCGGTCGACGACCTCCACGTGCCCGTCACCGTGGTCGCCGGGGAGTTCGACACGATGGCGCCCGTCGAGGACATGGTGGCGCTCGCCGACGGCATCCCGGGGGCCCGGCTCGTGCGGCTCCCGGGGACGCACTTCCTGCCGCTGCAGTTCCCCGAGGTGCTGCGCGAGGAGCTGGAGGCGCTGCGCGCCCCGTGACCGGTGTCGGTCGTCGGGCGACCGCGACCGGTCAGGTGCGCGAGGCGCAGACCCGCAGCGCGAGCTCGTAGCCGAGCACGCCCGCGCCGGCGATCACCGCGGTGGCGACCGGCGAGACGTAGGAATGGTCGCGGAAGGGCTCGCGGGCGTGCACGTTCGAGATGTGCAC
>NZ_JBVPVA010001180.1:0-1789 GCF_055612215.1 Actinomycetospora sp.
TCGCGGCCTGCTCCTCCGGATCCGGCGACCAGGCCGCGCAGGGCAGCAAGGTCTCGATGACCCTCAGCGACGCCGGGTGCGCCCCGCAGCCCGCGTCCGTCCCCGCGGGGCAGGTCGACTTCACCGTCACCAACTCCGGCACGTCGAAGGTGACCGAGGGCGAGATCCAGAAGGACAACCGGATCCTGGGGGAGAAGGAGAACGTCGTCGCGGGGCTGTCGAGCGAGTTCTCGCTGCGCCTGGACCCGGGCACCTACACCGTCTACTGCCCGGGTGCCGCGCAGGACACCGCGCCGCTCACCGTGACCGGTCAGGGCGGGGCGTCGCCGGCGCCGGTGGAGGCCTCCCTGGCCAGCGCGACGGCCGGGTACAAGCAGTACGCGATCGGCGAGGTCGCCGCCCTGGTCCCCGCGGCCAAGCAGTTCACCGACGCGGTCCGCGCCGGGGACGTCGCCGCCGCGCAGAAGGCCTACGCGCCCGCCCGGTACCACTACGAGCAGATCGAGCCCGTGGCCGAGAGCTTCGGCGACCTCGACCCGGCGATCGACCAGCGCATCGCCGACGTCGAGCCCGGCGCGGAGTGGACCGGGTTCCACCGGATCGAGCAGGCGCTCTGGGTGGACCGGACCACCGCGGGGATGGCGCCGATCGCGGACAAGCTCGACGCCGACATCACCAAGCTGCAGACCCTCGTGGGCACCACGGACTACCAGCCCGCGCAGCTGGCGAACGGCGCGAGCGAGCTGCTGACCGAGGTCTCGACCTCGAAGGTCACCGGCGAGGAGGACGCGTACTCCCACACCGACCTCTCCGACTTCGACGCCAACATCGCCGGCGCCCAGAAGGCGTTCGAGCTGCTCAAGCCGTCGCTGCAGACCAAGGACCCGGCGCTGGCCACCCAGCTGCAGGCCCGCTTCACCGGCATCACCGACGAGCTGGCGCCCTTCCGCACCGGCGAGGCGGCGCCCGGCATCCCGGGCTACGTCGACTACTCGACGGTGACCGACGCCCAGCGCCGCGTGCTGGCCGACCGCGTCAACGCCCTCGCCGAGCCCCTGTCCCAGGTCTCCGGAAAGGTGGCGTGACCACGTCCGCGCTCGATCGACGTCGGTTCCTCGGCCGTGCCGGCCTCCTCGCAGGGGTCGGCGCGGCCGGCGGCGTGCTCGCCGCCTGCTCGACCGACGCCCCCGCACCCCCGCCCCTGACCGTCCCGTTCCGCGGCACCTACCAGGCCGGCATCGACACCGCGGCGCAGGACCGCCTGGCCTTCGCGGCCTTCGACATCGCGCCCGGCGCGACGCGCGCCGACCTCGTCGCGATGCTCACCACCTGGACCGCCGCCGCCGAGGCGATGACCCAGGGGCAGCCCGTGCCCGGCCCGAGCGACCAGCAGCAGAGCCCCCCGGCGGACACCGGGGAGGCCGACGGTCTGGCCCCGGGGAACCTGACGGTCACCGTCGGCTTCGGCCCGGGCCTCTTCGACGGCCGCTTCGGGCTGGCCGCCCGGCGCCCCGCCGAGCTCGCCGAGCTGCCCGCGCTGCCCGGCGACTTCCTGGACCCGACGAGGTCCGGGGGCGACCTCTGCGTCCAGGCCTGCTCCGAGGACCCGCAGGTCGCCTTCCACGCCGTCCGCAACCTCGCCCGGCTCGGCCGCGGCACCGTCGTCACCCGCTGGACCCAGCTCGGGTTCGGCCGGACCTCGTCGACCTCGACCGCCCAGGCGACGGCCCGCAACCTCATGGGCTTCAAGGACGGCACCCGCAACCTCAAGGTCGAGGACCCCGGGGCG
>NZ_JBVPVA010000045.1:0-1138 GCF_055612215.1 Actinomycetospora sp.
GATGGTCGCGACGACGGCGGCGCTGCAGCAGGTCGAGCAGGGCCGGCTCGACCTCGCGGCCCCCGTCGAGACCTACGTCCCCGAGTTCGCCGACCTCCAGGTGCTCGACGGCTTCGACGGCGACACCCCGCGGCTGCGGGCCCCCGCGAGCCGCGCGACCGTCAAGCACCTCCTCACCCACACCTCGGGGCTGTCCTACTGGTTCTGGAACGCCGACCTCGCGCGGTACGAGTCGGTGACCGGGCTGCCCAACGTCGTGCCCGGCGACATGGCCGCCTTCCAGGCTCCGCTCGTCGCCGACCCGGGCACGCGCTTCGAGTACGGGATCAACACCGACTGGCTCGGCCGGGTCGTCGAGGCCGTGGCGGGGACGACCCTCGACGTCGTGATCAAGGAGGGCATCACCGGCCCGCTCGGCATGGACGAGACGATGTTCGCCCTCGACGACGCCCGGCAGGGCAACAAGACCCCGGTCCACGCCAAGGGCGAGGACGGCCAGTGGGCCTCGATCGGCAACGTCCTGCCCGACGACCCGCAGTGGTGGGCCGGCGGCCACGGCCTGCACTCCACCCCGCGCGACTACATCCGCTTCGAGCGGGCGCTGCTGCGCGACGGTGAGCTCGACGGGGCCCGCATCCTGCGCCAGGAGACCGTCGACGCGGCCTTCTCCGACCAGCTCGACGGCGCGCCGTTCCCCACCGAGATCCCGACCGCGGACCCGGCGACGACGGACACGATGCACCTCGGTCCGGGCTGGACCTGGGGCTACGGGCTGCTGCTCAACACCGCGGACATCCCGGGCCGGCGCCGGGCGTTCTCCGGCGCCTGGGCGGGGCTGTTCAACACGCACTTCTGGATCGACCGCACCACCGGCATCTGCGCCTCGATCTACACCAACTCGCTGCCGTTCATCACCGAGCACGAGGCGTGGAAGCTCTACGGGGACTTCGAGGAATCGCTGTACGGGTCCCTGTAGGTGCGCTCCGCGCTCGTGAGCACTAGGGCGTGTCTGACGGATCGTTAGGGGTTCGTGGGGGAAGATCTTGCTGTGATCAGGCAGGAGATCCCGGACGAGGCCTGGGAGTGGATCGAGCCGCTGCTCCCGGATCGCACCCCGCAGCGCGGGGGCCGGTGGCGG
>NZ_JBVPVA010000065.1:0-1905 GCF_055612215.1 Actinomycetospora sp.
GTCGACCACCCGCTCCTTCATGGGGATGAGGGAGTTGTCGGTGATCTTGATGTGCTCCGGGCACACCTCGGTGCAGCACTTGGTGATGTTGCAGTACCCCAGGCCGTGCTCCTCCTGGGCGTCCTCCTTGCGGTTGCGGACGTCGAGCGGGTGCATGTCGAGCTCGGCGACGCGCATCAGGTAGCGCGGGCCGGCGAACTCGGCCTTGTTCTCCTCGTGGTCACGCACCACGTGGCAGGTGTTCTGGCACAGGTAGCACTCGATGCACTTGCGGAACTCCTGCGGGCGCTCCACGTCGATCTGCGACATCCGGTACTCGCCCGGCGCCAGGTTCTCCGGCGGCGCGAACGACGCGATCTCGCGCGCCTTGACGTAGTTGAAGTCCACGTCGGTGACGAGGTCGCGGATCACCGGGAACGTGCGGAGCGGCGTCACCGTGACGACCTCGTCCTCGGTGAACGTCGACATCCGCGTCATGCACATCAGCCGCGGACGGCCGTTGATCTCGGCGCTGCACGACCCGCACTTGCCGGCCTTGCAGTTCCACCGCACGGCCATGTCGCCGGCCTGGGTGGCCTGCAGCCGGTGGATGATGTCGAGGACGACCTCGCCCTCGTTGACGTCCACGCGGTAGTCCTGCAGGTCACCGCCCGTGTCGTCGCCTCGCCACACCTTGAAGTGCGCCTGGTAGCCCACGGTCTAGGTCCCCTGTCCCTGTGCCTGCTGCTCGTCACCGAGGCCGCCCTCGGTCTGGTCGGCGCGCTGCCCCCGGGGTGCGTCCGAGCGGTGCCCGCCCAGCTCGTCGCCGGTGTAGTACTTCTTGAGCTCGTCGAGCTCGAAGAGGTCGAACAGGTCCTCGCGCATCGCCGGCTGGCCCTGGTGCTCGAGCACCACCTCGTCGTCGTGCAGCGTCAGCACCAGCAGCTCGCGGCGCCACTCCTCGTTCATCGTCGGGAAGTCGTCACGGGTGTGCCCGCCACGGCTCTCCTCCCGCTCGAGGGCCGCCATCGCGATGCACTGGCTGACCAGCAGCATGTTGCGCAGGTCCATGGCCAGGTGCCAGCCCGGGTTGTAGGACCGGCGCCCGTCCACCGCCACCCGCGGGACCCGGGCCTTGAGCTCGTCGAGCTTCTTGAGGGCCAGCTCCATCTCGTCGGCCTTGCGGATGATGCCGACGAGGTCGTTCATCGTCTGCTGCAGTTCCTGGTGCACGGTGTAGGCGTTCTCGCCGCCGGAGTTGCGGATCGGCCGCTCGACGTCGTCGCGGGCCGACTCCAGCGCCGCGTCGGACACCGACGGCACGGAGCCGAGCGCGTCGAGGTACGCGGCCGCCCCGGCCCCGGCCCGGCACCCGAACACGAGCAGGTCCGACAGCGAGTTGCCGCCGAGCCGGTTGGAGCCGTGCATGCCGCCGGCCACCTCGCCGGCGGCGAACAGGCCGGGGACCGCCGACGCCGCGGTGTCGGGGTCGACCTCCACCCCGCCCATCACGTAGTGGCAGGTCGGCCCGACCTCCATCGGACCGGCGGTGATGTCGACGTCGGCCAGTTCCTTGAACTGGTGGTACATCGACGGCAGCCGCTTGCGGATCGTCTCGGCCGGCATGCGGCTCGAGACGTCGAGGAACACCCCGCCCGCGGGCGAGCCGCGCCCCTCCTTGACCTCGTTGTTGATCGCGCGCGCGACCTCGTCACGGGGCAGGAGCTCGGGCGGGCGCCGGTTGTTGTCGGCGTCGGTGTACCAGCGGTCGCCCTCGTCCTCGCTGGTCGCGTACTGCTCCCGGAAGACCTCGGGGATGTAGTTGAACATGAAGCGCTCGCCCTCGGAGTTCTTGAGGACGCCGCCGTCGCCGCGGACCGACTCCGTGACGAGGATGCCCTTGACGCTGGGCGGCCAGACCATCCC
>NZ_JBVPVA010000403.1:0-2567 GCF_055612215.1 Actinomycetospora sp.
CCGAGCCGGCGCGGGGAATCGAACCCCGGACCTTTCGCTTACAAGGCGAGTGCTCTGCCGATTGAGCTACGCCGGCACCAGGCACCATCGTAGGGGCCCCCTCCGCGCCCCGGACGCACCGTCCGGTGCGAGGCTCGGCGGGCGGGGGAAGCAGCCTCCCGACAACGCTCCCGCAGCCGAGGCGTCCCACGAGGTGACATCGATGAAGTTCCCCGGGATGCGCCGGTCGACCCCCGACGCCCCGCCCCCCGAGACCGCCGAGGAGGCCCCGCACGTGGGAGTGGCCCAGCGAGCGGCCGGGTCCATCCGCCGCCACGTGCCCCTGCCCTCCGCCGAGGAGATCCGGCGTGCGGCGCTCGACGCCCCCACCGTGCGGGAGAACCTGCTCCCGGCGATGCCCGGCCCGCAGGTCGCCGACGACGCGCTGGTCCTGCGCGTGCTCGACCTCGCCCTGCGCATCGGCGAGGTGCAACTGGTCACCGGTGCCGGCGCGGCCGTCGCGCACGACACGATGCTCGCCGTCGCGGGCGCCTACGGCCTCCCGACCTGCGACGTCGACATCGCCTTCTCGACGATCACGATGTGCTGCCATCGCGGCCTGGAGGCCGGCCCGGTGACGACGATGCGCAACGTCCGCTACCGGACCCAGGACTACACCCGACTCGCCACCGTCGACGCACTGATCAAGGACATCGTCGACCAGGACGTACCGATCACCTCGACCCAGGCCTTCGAGCGGCTCGCGGAGGCCGTCGACGCCAAGCACCCCTACCCCCGCTACGTCGCGGGGCTCGCCCGCTCGGCGTTCGCGTCCGCCGTCGCCGTGCTCATCGGCGGTGGCCTCGGCGTCGCCCTCGTGACGTTCGTACTCACCGCGGTCATCTGGGGCATGGCGCGCTGGCTCGGCCGCCGCGACGTGCCGACGTTCTTCCAGCAGGTGTTCGGGGCCATGGTGGTGACACTGACGGCGCTCGCGCTCGCCTACTCGGGGGCACTGCTCGACTCGCCCGCGTTCGTCGTCGCCGCCGGGATCATCGTGCTGCTCACCGGGTTGTCGCTCGTCGGCCTGGTGCAGGACGCGATCACCGGGTTCCCGCTGACGGCGGCCGGGCGTGCCGTCGAGGTCGTCATCGCGACGGCGGGCCTGCTGGTCGGCGTCGTCGTCTCCATCAAGATCGCCGCCGCGATCGGGGGCCCGTCGGCGCTGTCCTACGCGCTCGTCATCCCCCAGGACCTCACCCCGCAGCCCGACGCGAGGTCGCTCATCGCCGCGGCGGCCGCCGGGGTCTTCTTCGCGCTCTCCGCGTACGCGCCCTGGCTCTCGCTGCCGCTCGCCGGCCTCGGCGGCGCGGCGGCGTGGGCGATCTTCGCGGTCAGCTTCGACCACGGCCTGGGCCAGGTCGTGGCATCCTCGCTCGCGGCGGGGGTCCTCGGGCTCATCGCGATGGTGCTGCCGCGTCGGGTCGGGACGCCGCCCCTGGTCCTCGTCGTCGCCGGGATCGCACCGCTCCTGCCCGGCCTGACCCTCTACACCGGGTTCTCCCAGCTCGCGACCGACGGCACCGGGGCCACCGGGACGGGCAACACGATCGCCACAGGCAGCGTCACCATCCTGCTGGCCCTCACCGTGAGCCTGGGCCTCGCCGCCGGGGTGTCGTTCGGCGAGCAGGTGGGCTGGCCGGTCGCGAAGGCGCAACGCCGCAGCCTGCCGGCCGCCAGCCGCGCCCGGCGGCCACGGATCTTCTAGGTGCGCTTCGCGCTCGTGAGCACTATTCCGCCGTATGACACGGACTAGTGCTCACGAGGCGGAGCCACCTGGCGGCCCGCTGGTCTCCCGCACCATCAGCTCGGTCGGGAGCAGCAGCGTCCGGGAGCGCTGGCGGTCGCCGCGGTCGAGGAGCAGCTCGCCGGCGGCCCGGCCCTTGTCGAGCGAGGGCTGGCGGACCGTGGTGAGTCCGGCCCGCTCGGCGGCCGGCACCCCGTCGAAGCCGGTGACCGTCACCTGGCCCGGGACGTCGCGCCCGCTCGCGCGCACCGCCCGCAGCGCGCCGAGGGCGAGGATGTCCGAGGTGCACATGACGGCGGTGACGTCGGGGTGGCGCTCGAGGAGTTGCTCGACGGCGGTCGCTCCCGCGGCCTCGGTGTGGTCGAAGCGCTCCACCACCGGGACCGTCGACCAGTCCACGCCGAACTCGGTGAACCCGTCGCGCAGGCCGGCGAGGCGGCGGCGCTGGACCTCGTAGCGCGCGGTGTCCTGGCGCTCGACCGAGGCGAACCCGTCGTTGCGGTCCGTCGAGAGCCGCATGCAGAGCACCCCGACGCGGCGGTGCCCGAGCTCCCCGAGGTGGCGGGCGAGGGCGACCATCGCGGCCTGGTCGTCGATGCCGACCCGGTCGACGTCGGGCACGTCGGTCGGCTGGTCGCACACCACCACCGGGACCGGGCGCTCGAGGACGGCGGCGAAGTGCTCGTCGTCGTCGGGCATGGAGTAGACGACGAAGCCGTCGACGCCGGCGCGCGCGACCGCGCTGACGTCCTCGGCCTCGGGGCTCACCGGGACCAGCAGG
>NZ_JBVPVA010000433.1:0-5352 GCF_055612215.1 Actinomycetospora sp.
CACGGCGGGCTGGACGAGCTCACGGCCACCGTCGCCCGCATCCTGCGCACCGCGGTCCCCGTGCACGGCCAGCTGGTGCGGGTCTCGGCGACCATCGGCGCCGCGGTCGGCGCGACGCTCGGCCTCCCGCCGGCGAGCGGGGAGCCGGACATCGACCTCACCGGCGACCCCATCGAGCAGGTCCTCGCCACCGCCCCCGTCGACGCCCCGGACCATCCCGCGACCGCGGACCTCGTCCGGTTCGCCGACGCCGCGCTGTTCGAGGCCAAGAGCGGCTCGAACCGGGTCGCGCTCGCCGACGAGGCGATCATGCGCGGCGCCGACGAGGCGCTGCGGATGGAGTCGCAGCTCCGCCAGGCGATGGTCAACGACGAGCTCGTGCTGCACTTCCAGCCCGTCGTCGGGCCCGACGGCCGGGTCCAGACCGCCGAGGCGCTGGTGCGCTGGCAGCACCCCGAGCACGGCCTGATCTTCCCGGACAAGTTCCTCCCGATCGCCGAGGCCGCCGACCTGCTCGGCGACCTCGACCGCTGGGTGCTGCGCGCCGCGGTGCACGCGGCGGCGACGTGGCCCACCTACGACGGCCACCCGACCGCCTCCGTCGCGGTCAACCTCGCGGGCCTGCTGCCCGGCGACCCCGACTTCCTCACCACGGTGCACGAGATCGTCACCGAGTCCGGCCTGCCCTGGGACCGGCTGGTGCTCGAGCTCGTCGAGACCTGCCTGGCCGACCTCCCGCCCTCGACGCTGCGCGAGATGAACGAGCTGATCGCCGCGGGCGTGCGGTTCGCGGTCGACGACTTCGGCACCGGCTACTCCTCGCTGTCGCGTCTGACCGGGCTGCCCGCCCAGATCGTCAAGCTCGACCGCGGCTTCGTCCGCGGGGTCGCGACCGGCGAGTCGGACCGGGCCGTGGCGCGGGCGGTCGTCGAGCTCGCGGCGGCCATCGGCCAGACCTGCGTGGCCGAGGGCGTGGAGGACGCCGACCAGTTCGCGGTGCTGCGCGACCTCGGCGTCGACGCCTACCAGGGCTGGCTGTTCGCCCGGGCGATGCCCTCGGCGGCGCTCGAGGAGATCCTCGCGCAGGGCCCGATCAGGCCCGAGGTGGCCGACGCCTCGTAGGGGTGCCGTGGCAGGATCACCCCTCGGTGAGATCGTCCCGCTCGTCGCACGCCCCCGTCGCCGTCCGGCGCCGCCGGGTCGCGTCGTGCCTGGTCACGGTGCTCGTCGCCCTCCTGCTCGCGGCGTGCGGCGGCGACGAGCCGCCGACCCCGGAGGGGCCCTCGGCCCCCGACACGGTCCGCGTCGGGTCGGCGGACTTCCCCGAGAACCGGCTGCTCGCCGAGATCTACGCGACGGGGCTCTCGACCCGCGGGGTGAAGGTCGAGCGCCGCTTCGGCATCGGCAGCCGGGAGACCTACGTCCCGAAGCTGCGAGACGGCACCGTCGACCTCGTCCCGGACTACACCGGCAACCTGCTGCGCTACCTCGACCCGACGGCGACGGCGACCGCCCCGGCCGACGTGTACGCCGCGATCGGCCGCCGGCTCCCGCCCCCGCTGGTGCTCCTGGCGCCCAGCGCGGCGGAGGACAAGGACGCCGTCGTCGTCACCCGGGCGTTCGCCACCGCGAACGACGTCCGCTCGATCGCCGACCTCACGCGGTTCTGCCCGGCGACGACCTTCGGCGGGCCGCCGGAGTTCGCGACCCGCCCCTACGGCGTCCCGGGCCTCGCGGCGACCTACGGGTGCACGTTCCGGGAGTTCCGCCCGCTCGACTCCGGCGGGCCGCTCACCGTCGCCGCGCTGCGCGCCGGCACCGTGCAGGCCGCGGACCTGTTCACCACCGACCCGTCGATCCCGGGCAACGACTTCGTGATCCTCGAGGACCCGCGGTCGAACTTCGCCGCCCAGCAGGTCGTGCCGCTGATCAACTCCGCCAAGCTCGCGGACCCCGCCGTCGCCGACCTGCTGAACCGGATCTCGCAGAAGCTCGACACCTCGACGCTGGCCGACCTCAACCGCCGCCTCGACGCGCCCGACAAGCCCGACCCGGCCCAGGTCGCCCGCGACTGGCTCAGCTCGGCCGGGATCGGCTAGGGCGGAGCCCATGTGAACGCTCTTCGTCGTCCCGGCGACGAAAATCGTTCACATGGGCTCGGCCCTACTCGCTGTCGTCGCGGGCGAGGAACGTGGCGAAGCGGTCGGCCGCGCCGGCGTGCTCGGGGTGGGCGTCGACGAACGCCCGGAGCCGGTCGGCGAGCCAGGCCAGGGAGACCTCCTCCTCGCCGCGCCGGTCCTCGAGCTCCTCGATGCCGCGGTCGGTGAAGTACATGCTCCCGATGTCCCCGTCGCTCCGCTCGCCCCTGCCCTGCAGCTCCCCGTCGCTCCGCTCGCCCCTGCCCTACAGCTCCACGGCCTCCGCGATGAGCGCCTTCTGCTCCACCTCGTGCACCTTCGCGACGCCGGCCGCCGGTGCGGCCATCCGACGCCGGGAGATGCGGCGCAGCCCGCGCACCGCCGGGACCTTGTCGGGCAGGTTGAGGCCGAGGAACGGCCAGGCGCCCTGGTTCGCCGGCTCCTCCTGGACCCAGGCGAGGTCGGTGATGCCGCTGTAGCGCTCCACGACGGAGGTGATCTCGTCCTTGGAGATCGGGTAGAGCTGCTCGAGGCGCACGATCGCGACGTCGTCGGTCGTCCCGGCCTTCTCCCGCGCGGCCACCAGCTCGTAGTAGACCTTGCCCGCGCAGAGCAGCAGGCGGGACGCGCCCGCCGCCTTCTCGTCGGACGAGAACGCCGGGTCGTCGATGATCGGCCGGTAGCGCCCGGAGGTGAACTCCTCGACCGAGCTGACCGCGGCCTTGTTGCGCAGCATCGACTTCGGGGTGAAGACGACCAGCGGGCGGCGCACGCCGTCGGTGGCGTGGCGGCGCAGCAGGTGGAAGTAGTTCGCAGGGCTCGACGGGAGCGCGACCGTCATCGACCCCTCGGCGCACAGCTGCAGGAACCGCTCGATGCGCCCGGAAGTGTGGTCCGGGCCCTGGCCCTCGTGGCCGTGGGGGAGCAGCAGGACGACGTCGGAGGTCTGGCCCCACTTCGCCTCACCGGACGAGATGAACTCGTCGATGATCGACTGCGCGCCGTTGACGAAGTCGCCGAACTGCGCCTCCCAGAGGACCAGGGCGTCGTGGTTGACCACCGAGTAGCCGTACTCGAAGCCCAGGGCGGCGAACTCCGAGAGCGCCGAGTCGTAGGGCATGAAGCGGCCCTGGTCCTCGCTCAGGTGGCGCAGCGGGACGTACTCCTCGCCGGTGTGCCGGTCGATGAGCACGGAGTGGCGCTGGACGAACGTGCCGCGTCGCGAGTCCTGGCCGGAGAGCCGGACGAGCTTGCCGTCGATCAGCAGCGAGCCGAACGCCAGGAGCTCGGCCCACGCCCAGTCGATCCCGTCCTGGGTGTCGGACGAGGCGGCCTTCCCGCGGCGCTCGAGCACCGGCTTGACGCGCGGGTGGACGGTGAAGCCCTCGGGGAGCTCGACGAAGGCCCGGGCGATGCGCTGGACGACCTCGAGCGGCACCGCGGTCTTCAGCGAGTTCGGCACCGCCTGCTCCCACTCCACCGAGGGGCTCGGCGAGATCTGGGCCTTCTCCAGTTCGCGGACCTCGTTGAAGACGTGCTCGAGCTGGCTGCCGTAGTCGCGCAACGCGTGCTCGGCCTCGTCGAGGGAGATGTCCCCGCGGCCGATCAGCGACTCGGTGTAGGTCTTGCGGACCGAGCGCTTCGCGTCGATGACGTCGTACATCTCGGGCTGGGTCATCGAGGGGTCGTCGCCCTCGTTGTGGCCCCGGCGCCGGTAGCAGATCATGTCGATCACGACGTCGGAGTTCCAGCGCTCGCGGAACTCCACGGCCTGCCGCGCCACCCAGACGCAGGCCTCCGGGTCGTCGCCGTTCACGTGGAAGACCGGCGCGTCGATCATCTTCGCCACGTCGGTGCAGTAGTGCGTCGAGCGGGTGTGCTCCGGGGCGGTGGTGAAACCGACCTGGTTGTTGACGATCACGTGCACCGTGCCGCCGGTGCGGTAGCCGCGCAGCAGGGCGAGGTTCAGCGTCTCCGCGACCACGCCCTGGCCGGCGAAGGCCGCGTCGCCGTGCATCGCGACCGGCAGGACCGTGAAGCCGTCCTGGCCCTTGTTCAGGATGTCCTGCTTGGCGCGCACGATGCCCTCGAGCACCGGGTCGACGGCCTCGAGGTGCGACGGGTTGCTCGTCAGCGACACCGTGGTCTCGCCGTCGCCGAACATCCGGAAGAACTTGCCCTCGGCGCCGAGGTGGTACTTCACGTCGCCGGAGCCGTGCGCCTGGCCCGGGTCGAGGTTGCCCTCGAACTCGCGGAAGATCTGCGAGACGGGCTTGCCGACGATGTTGGCGAGCACGTTGAGGCGGCCGCGGTGCGGCATGCCGATGACGACCTCGTCCATCTCGTGCGCCGCGGCCTCGTCGAGCACCGCGTCGAGCAGCGGGATGACGGTCTCCGCGCCCTCGAGCGAGAAGCGCTTCTGCCCGACGTACTTGGTCTGCAGGAACGCCTCGAACGCCTCGGCCGCGTTGAGCTTGGACAGGATGTACTTCTGCTCGGCGACCGGCACCTTCTCGTGCGGCACCTCGATGCGCTCCTGCAGCCAGGCGCGCTTCTCGGGGTCGAGGATGTGCATGTACTCGATGCCGATCGTGCGGCAGTACGAGTCGCGCAGCACCCCGAGGATGTCGCGCAGCTTCATGGTCTGGCGGCCCGCGAACCCGTCGACGGGGAACTCGCGGTCGAGGTCCCACAGCGTGAGCCCGTGGCTCTGGATGTCCAGGTCGGGGTGCTGGCGCTGCGGGTGGTCGAGCGGGTCGGTGTCGGCCATCAGGTGGCCGCGCGTCCGGTACGCGTCGATCAGCTCGATGATCCGCGCCGTGCGGTCGATCGAGGTGGTGGGCAGGTCCTGCGTCCAGCGGATCGGCTCGTAGGGGATGCGCAGCGACGCGAAGATGTCGTCGTAGAACCCCTCCTCGCCGAGGATGAGGTGGTGGATCCGGCGCAGGAAGTCGCCCGACTCGGCGCCCTGGATGATCCGGTGGTCGTACGTGGACGTCAGCGTGATGATCTTGCTGATGCCCATGTTCGCGAGGCGCTCGTCGCTGGCGCCCTGGAACTCGGCGGGGTACTCCATCGCGCCGACGCCGACGATCGTGCCCTGGCCGACGGTCAGGCGCGGCACCGAGTGGTTCGTGCCGATCGTGCCCGGGTTGGTGAGGCTGATCGTGACGCCGGCGAAGTCCTCGGTGGTGAGCTTGCCGGTGCGCGCCTT
>NZ_JBVPVA010000512.1:0-4904 GCF_055612215.1 Actinomycetospora sp.
CCCGGACACGACGTCGGGCGCCGACCGCGACGTCACGCTCGTGCGGCGCGCCATGGACGCGATGAGCATCGACCTCCAGGTCGTCTTCCCGCAGCCGATGCTCGAGACCGGGCTGCACCCCCAGCCCGAGGTCGCGACGGCGCTGCTGCAGGCCTACAACCGCTGGTTCACCACCGAGGTGCTGCCGCGCGAGCCCCGCATCCGCACCATGCTCGGCCTGCCGTTCGAGAACCCCGACGCGTGCCTGGCGACGATCGAGGAGTTCGGCGACGCGCCCGGCGTCATCGGCTTCCTGGTCACCAGCCAGCGTCACGCCGGGGTGCACCGCAACGCCTACATGCCGGTCTACCGCGAGCTGGAGCGGCGCGGCCTGCCCATCGGGTTCCACGCCGGGCCGAACCAGGCCGACACGATGACCTCGACGATGAACCGGTTCCTCTCGGCCCACGCCATGAGCTTCGTGACCTGCAACATGACCCACATGACGAACTGGGTGATCAACGGGATCCCGGAGCGCTTCCCGGGCCTGAAGACCGTCTGGATCGAGAGCGGCCTCGCGTGGCTGCCGTTCATGATGCAGCGCCTCGACCACGAGTACTACATGCGCCAGTCCGACGCCCCGCTGCTCACTCGCCCGCCGTCGCACTACATGCGCGAGATGTACTACACGAGCCAGCCCATGGAGTGGACCGACGACAAGCTGCTGGCCGCCACCCTCGAGGCGATCGACGCCGAGAACACGCTGATGTACTCCTCGGACTGGCCGCACTGGGACTTCGACGTGCCCGGGCGGATCGCGTCGCTGCCGTTCGTCGGCGAGCACGCCAAGCGCAACATCCTCGGCGAGACCGCGCGGAAGGTCTTCGAGCTCGGCGACGTCGGCCCGTCACGACGCTGAGGTCAGGAGGCAACACCCCGGAAACGGTGCGGTGGTTCGGTGGCCGCCATGGACTCGATCGCCGACATGGGCGGCGTCCTCGGGTACGGCCCGGCCACCCGGCCGACACCGGGGGAGCCGCCGTTCGCCGAGCCCTGGGAGGGCCGCGCGTTCGCGCTGACCCTGCTCAGCATGGGGCGGATCTCCGGGCGGAACCTCGACGCCTTCCGGTACGCGCTCGGCCGGCTGCACCCGCTGGACTACCTCGCTGACGGCTACTACGGGCGCTGGCTCAACGCCGCCGAACTGATGCTCGTCGACTCGGCGGTGCTGGCCCCGGACGCGGTGAACGCCCGGGTGCGCCGCGACCGCGGCGAGGACGTGGCGGAGCCGGCGTTCCCGGAGCCGCAGCGCCCGGACTACGCGCCGACGGCGCCGGGCTCGCTGCGCGAGGTCGACGACCCGCCCCGCCTCGCCGTCGGCGACCCCGTCGTGACCGCCGACGCGCACCCGCGCGGCCCGTCGAAGCTGCCCGCCTACCTGCGGCGCCGGCGGGGGACGGTCACGGCGGTCCGGCCGGCCCACGTCCTGCCCGACACCCACGGCGTGTTCGCCGGCGAGAACCCGCAGCACGTCTACACGGTGGGCTTCGACTCGCGGGAGCTGTGGGGTCCCGACGCCGAGCCCTTCCGCCTGCACGCGGACCTGTTCGAGAGCTACCTGGAGTCGTCGACGTGACCGAGCGGTTGTCGCCCGCCGAGCGGACCGCGGCGCTGGAGTCGCTGCTCGTCGAGCGCGAGCTGGTCGACCCCGCGGTGATGGACGGGTTCATCGCCCGCTACGAGCGCGACGTCGGGCCGATGAACGGCGCGCGGGTCGTCGCGCGGGCGTGGACGGACCCGGAGTACCTGGCGTGGCTGCGCACCGACGCCACCGCCGCGATCGCCGACCTGGGCTTCTCCGGCCCGCAGGGCGAGCACATGGTGGCGCTGGAGCAGACCGACGAGGTCCACCACGTCGTCGTGTGCACCCTGTGCTCCTGCTACCCGTGGCCGGTCCTCGGGCTGCCACCGAGCTGGTACAAGGACCCGGCCTACCGCTCGCGGGTGGTGCGCGAGCCCCGCGCGGTGCTCGCCGAGATGGGGTGCGAGGTGCCCGCCGACGTGCGGATCGAGGTGTGGGACTCCTCGGCGGAGGTGCGCTACCTCGTGATCCCGCAGCGCCCGGCCGGGACCGACGGCCTCGACGTCGAGGAACTGGCCGCGCTGGTGACGCGCGACGGGATGGTGGGGGTGGCCCGCCCGTGAGTACCACCCTCGACGTCGACGGGCCGGCCGCGCCGCCGCGGGCCAACGGCGAGCTGGTGTTCGCGGCGCCGTGGGAGAGCCGGGCGTTCGGGCTCGTCCTCACCCTGGTCGACGCCGGCCGGTTCACCTACGAGGAGTTCCGTCGGCGGCTGATCGCGCGGATCGGCGAGGACCCGTCCCGGCCCTACTACGAGTCGTGGCTCGCGGCCCTCGAGGACGTCCTGGGCGGGGTCGTCGACGAGGCCGCGGTGCTCGCCCGGGCCGCCGCGCTGCGCGAGGTCGACGACCACGAGGACCATCACCCCTGATCGAGTACCCCGGCGAGGAGGACCATGAGCGGGTTCGTGCGGGTGGCCGGGGCGGGGGAGCGCTACGACCTCGACGGTGCGGTGTTCACGGTGAAGGCGTCGGGCGCCGACAGCGAGGGCCGCGTCGCGGTCATGGAGCAGGAGGCGCCGGCCGGCCTGGTGGTCCCGCCGCACGTCCACGACGGCGAGGACGAGATGTTCTACGTGCTCGCCGGCCGCGTCGCGGGTCACTGCGGCGCGGAGGAGCTCGGCGCGGGGCCGGGGGACTTCCTGTTCCTGCCGCGCGACGTCGAGCACGCGCTGCGGGTGGTGGGCGACGGTCCCGCGCGGCTGCTGACGATCGTCGGCCCGGCGGTGTTCGACCGCGTGGTGGCCGAGCAGGGGACCCCGCTGGGACGCGCCTGAGCGTCGTCGCCGCCCGCGGCGTCGCGGCGTGCCCGACGCGCATCGCGAATCCGGGTCCCCGGGACCCGGATTCACCGGGCACTCGTGGCCCGCGTCCCGGGGCGGTCACGGTCGCGGGTCCTCCGGCCACGCGTGCTTGGGGTAGCGGCCCCGCAGCTCCGACCGGACCTGCGGGTAGCCGCTGGTCCAGAACGACGCCAGGTCCGCCGTCACCGCGGCCGGGCGGCCCGCCGGGGAGAGCAGGTGCACGACGACGGGCACGCCCGCCAGCACCGGGGCCCTCTCCCACCCGAAGGCCTGCTGGACCTTCAGCGCCACGACGGGCGCCGTCGGGTCGGCGTAGTCGACGCGGACGCGGCGCCCGTCCGGCGTCGTGACGTGCGTCGGCGCGAGCTCGTCGAGCCGCCCGGCCTCCGACCACGGCAGGAGGTGGCGCAGGGCGGGCGCGACCCGGATGCGGCCGAGATCGGCCCGGCGGCGGACCCGGTTGAGGTCGAGCCACTCGTCGAGGCGGGCGAGCAGGGCCTCGTCGTCGACGGCCGGCCACGGGTCGCCGCGGGCCGCGTGGAGGAACGCGAGCCGGGCGCGCAGCGAGGTGGCCGCGTCGTCCCAGCGCAGCAGCCCGAGTCCCTCGGCGGCCAGGCCCTCGCGCACCGCGGCGGCGACCGCCGCCGGGTCGGGACGGGCGAGCGGCCGGCGGGCCAGCACGATCGCCCCGAGGCGCTCCCGGCGCTCGGCCACCACGTCGCCGTCCTCCCAGGCGACCACCGCGTCGTCGTGCCACCAGGCCGCCGCGGCCTCCCGGGCGAGGTCCTCGTCGATCGGCACCGCGAGCCGCACCCGCGCGACGCGGTCGCCCGGGGCGCGCACGGCGTCGGCGACGGCGAGCCACGGAGCCCCGCGCAGGGCCGAGGACTCGGTGAGCTCCACCCCGGTGCCACCGGTCGTCAGGTACTCCCGGCTCTCGGGCCCGCGGGCGCGGGCGAGGCGGTCGGGGTAGGCGAGGGCGACGACCGTGGCTGCGCCCTGGGAACGATCGTGGTCGCCCCGACGACGACGGTCGTTCACCTGGCGGAGCCTGCGCACCTCCGCGCGCCACCGGGGATCGTTCGACGCCCGGGCCGCCCGCAGCCGCTCGTCGAGGTCGTCGGAGCCCGGCACGTCGGCGGCGAGCAGAGCCACCACCTCGGTCGCGGTGTCCGCCCCGACGGCCTGCGTGCCGTCCAGCAGCGCGCGCCCGAGCCGCGGGTGCACCCCGGCCGTCGCCACCGCCCGGCCCCGCTCGGTGACCCGCCCGGCGTCGTCGGTCAGCGCGAGCCCGCGCAGCACCTCGCGGGCGGCGTCGAAGGCCGTGGCGGGGGGCGCGTCCAGCAGCGCGAGCCCGGCGCCGTCCGGGGTGCCCCACCGCGCGAGCTGCAGCGCGAACCCGGTGAGGTCGGCGTGCGCCACCTCCGGGTCGTCGTGGCGGTCGCGGTGGGCGTGCTCGGCCTCCGACCAGCAGCGGTACACCACCCCGGGCGCCTCCCGGCCCGCGCGCCCGGCCCGCTGGGTCGCCGAGGACTGCGAGGCGAGCACGGTGACCAGCGCGTCCAGGCCGCGGGCGTGATCGGTCCACGGGCGGCGGGAGAGGCCGGCGTCGACGACCACCCGCACGCCGGGCACCGTCAGGCTGGTCTCGGCGATCGACGTGGCCAGCACGACGCGGCGGCCCGCTCCGCCCGTCCCCGCCAGCACCGCGTCCTGCTGCGCCGCGTCCTGCCCGCCCTGCAGCGTCAGGACCTCGGCCTGCGCGGCAGCGTCCCTCCCCGTCGCTCCGCTCGCCCCTCCGAGCCGCCGCCCGACGTCGTCGATCTCCCGGCGCCCCGGCAGGAACACCAGCACGTCGCCGTTCGCCTCGTCAGCATCCCCCGTCGCTCCGCTCGCCTCGGCAGCATCCCCCGTCGCTCCGCTCGCCTCGTCAGCATCCCCCGTCGCTCCGCTCGCCTCGTCGAGCGCACGGCGCACCAC
>NZ_JBVPVA010000587.1:0-2101 GCF_055612215.1 Actinomycetospora sp.
GGGCTGCTGCTCGACACCCACCGCACCCGTGGCCTGGACGCGATCGCCCAGGTCGACCTCGGGGTCCGCAAGCACCGCCACCGCAGCCTGCGCGCCCTCGGCGTCACCGCGGCGGAGGTGCTCGACGTGGCGCTGCGCCGCTGCGCGGTCCTCGACGAGGGCCCGCGGCCGCTGACCCAGTTCGTGCCCGTCGACGGCCACTGGCTGCCCGAGACCCACGACGTGGCCACCGGCGACCGGCCCCCGATCCGCGAGCTGCTGCGCGCGGCGGGCCCCTGACCGACGTCGTCGGGGGCTCGTGCCACCATCGCCCCATGGGCAGCGCGCTGGTCTACGTCCTCGTCGTCGGGGTCGTCGCGGCCGTCATCTACGTGGCGACGGCGCTGCTGGCCGGACGGGGCGAGGAGCTCGAGCCGATGCCGCCCGGCGCCACGCCGACCCGGCTGCCCGCGCGGGACCTCACCGCGGCCGACGTCCGCGGGCTGCGGTTCCAGCAGGCCTTCCGCGGTTACCGGATGAGCGAGGTGGACTGGGCGCTCGACCGGCTCGCGGCCGAGGTGGACGCGCTGCGCGCCCGCCTCGCCGTCCACGAGGGCACGCCGGCCGCGGCGCCGGCCCCCGAGCAGGAGCCGGAGGCGCACACCGACGTGGTGCTCCCGGAGCCCGACCCCACGCCCACCGACCCGACCGCCGGCGTCCCCTCGACGTCGGGCACCCAGAAGGACACCGCCCATGGCCACGCGTGACATCACCGTCGGCGTCGACATCGACGCGCCCCAGGACCTGGTGTGGAAGGCGGTCACCGACTGGGAGTCCCAGGGCGACTGGATGCTCGGCACCGCCGTGCGGGTGACCCGGGGGGACGGCGTCGGCGTCGGCTCCGAGCTCGCCGCGACCACCGGGGTCGGCCCGCTCGGGGTCACCGACACGATGCGGATCGTCGGGTGGGACCCGCCGCACCGGGCCACCGTGGTGCACACCGGGTCGTTCGTGCGCGGCTCCGGCACCTTCACCGTGGTCGAGCGCGGCCCGCACGCGTCGCGCTTCGAGTGGGGCGAGCGGCTCGACCTGCCGCTGGGTCTGCTCGGGGCGCTGGGCTGGCCGCTCGTCGCGCCGCTCTTCCGGCTCGGGCTGGTGTACTCGCTGCGCGGCCTCGCCCGGCGCTGCGCGGTCGAGGCGGGCACGCAGGCGTCGTGACCGGGGCGATCGTCGGCGAGGACGGGATCGCCCGCTGCCCGTGGGGCGCCGGGGACCCGCTGCTGCGCGAGTACCACGACACCGAGTGGGGCCACGAGCTCCACGGCCGCGACGCGCTCTACGAGCGGCTCTCGCTCGAGGGGTTCCAGTCGGGCCTGTCGTGGCTGGTGATCCTGCGCAAGCGTCCGGCGTTCCGCGCGGCCTTCGCGGGGTTCGACGCCGAGGCGGTCGCCGCGTTCGACGACGCCGACGTCGAGCGCCTGCTCGCCGACGCCGGGATCGTGCGCAACCGCGCGAAGATCGTCGCCGCGGTGGCGAACGCCCGCGCGGTGCTCGCGGTGGAGCGCGACGGCCCCGGGCTGGACGCGCTGCTGTGGTCCTTCGCGCCCGACCCCCGGCCCGCGCCGCCGGAGACCCTCGAGGGCGTCCAGGCCACCACGCCGGCGTCGACGGCGATGGCGAAGGAACTGCGCCGGCGCGGCCTGCGCTTCGTCGGCCCGACCACCTGTCACGCGTTGATGCAGGCCACCGGCATGGTCGACGAGCACCTCGCCGGGTGCTTCCGCAGCGGCGGGTCGTGACCGCCCGACCGGCGCGCCGCGCCCGATGATCGCTCCGGTGTCGTGCCCGACGGACGGATGGGGAAGAATCACCGCGCGGCGTACGACGCCCACCGCTGGTGGCGCCGGTCCGGCGTCGCCGAGGACCGTGTGGAGGGAGTGCGACTATGGCGGCCATGAAGCCCCGGACCGGTGACGGTCCCCTCGAGGTCACCAAGGAGGGGCGCGGCATCGTCATGCGCGTGCCGCTCGAGGGTGGGGGCCGGCTCGTCGTGGAGATGACCGCCGACGAGGCGAGTGACCTCCGGGAGGCGCTCACCTCCGTCTCGCCCTGACCGGGTGAC
>NZ_JBVPVA010000683.1:0-1128 GCF_055612215.1 Actinomycetospora sp.
TTCACCCCGCCGGTCTTCCCCGACGCGCGCGGGGCGTTCGCCGCGCCCTTCCAGGCGGAGGTGTTCGCCGGAACCGTCGGGCACCCGCTGCATGTGGCGCAGGCCAACACGAGCGTATCCCGTCGCGGCGTCGTCCGCGGCCTCCACTACGCGGACGTCCCGCCCGGGCAGGCGAAGTACGTGACGTGCTCCGCGGGGGCCCTGCTCGACGTGGTGGTCGACATCCGTGTGGGCTCCCCCACCTTCGGTCGGTGGGACGCCGTCCTGCTCGACGCCGAGGGCCTGCGGGCCGTCTACATCTCCGAGGGACTGGGGCACGCGTTCCTGGCGCTCGCCGACGGGACCGTCGCCACCTACCTCTGCTCGACGCCCTACAACCCGGGCGCCGAGCACGGGGTGGACCCGCTCGACCCCGCGCTCGCCCTGCCCTGGGCCGACCACGTCCCCGCCGACGAGCTGGTGCTCTCGGACAAGGACCGGGCCGCGCC
This sequence comes from Actinomycetospora sp., assembly GCF_055612215.1. NCBI lineage: Bacteria > Bacillati > Actinomycetota > Actinomycetes > Pseudonocardiales > Pseudonocardiaceae > Actinomycetospora > Actinomycetospora sp. The sequence goes on from NZ_JBVPVA010000683.1 coordinate 489, forward strand.
GTCGCTGGCCGCGGCGCGTGAGGCGGGGGCCCTGCCCGACGTCGAGGCCTGCCGGGCCCGCGTGGCTGCACTCACCGCGGGGTGAGGGAGGTCCGGCCGGTCACGGGTCGGTGAAGCCGCGGTCGGGACACCTGCCGTGATTCCGGGTCCCGCGGACCCGGATCCCGCGTGGCGATCGAGCTCAGCTCCACGCGTTGGCCGCACAGGTGCCCGGGATCCGGGTCCTGCGGACCCGGATCCCGCGTAGTGATCGAGCTCAGCCCCAGGCGGCGGCGGCCGCGGCGAGGACGGCGCGCGCCCGGTCGTCGGGGAGGCCGGCCGTCGTGGGGACCGTGAGCACGGTCCGGCCGGCGGCCACCGTGCGGCTGAGCCCCGCCGAGGGCGCCGACGGGGTCGCGGCGCCCGGCGCGGCCGTCACCGCGACGAGGAACGGTCCCCGCGGTCCGCGCACCGTGCACGTCGTCCGCCCCGCCCCGGGACCGGCCGTGCTCGCGGCGACGAGCTGGGCGGCCGGGACGCCGGACGCCCGGGCCAGGGCGGGGAGGGCGGCCGTGCAGCGCGCCACGGGCGTCGGGGTGGTGCTGGGCGCCGTGCTCGAGGGCGCCGTGCTCGAGGGCGTGGTGCTCGACGACGGGGTGCC
>NZ_JBVPVA010000787.1:0-3046 GCF_055612215.1 Actinomycetospora sp.
CCGGGCGTCTACGCGTCGGTGGGCATCGACCCGCAGCGGGGCCGGCGGGAGGCCCTGGCCAACCCGCACTACCAGGAGATGATCCGCTGGGCGGGGGAGAAGATCCTGGGCTTCCTCGAGGAGGCGGACATGGTCGGGGGACCGGGGACGGCGCTGTGGCGCCGCGCGTTCCTGCTGCCGGGACGCACCCGTCGTCGTCGGGCGGCCGCGGCGGCCTGAACCGGCCCTGCACCGGCCTACGAGAGCGGCAGGTCCGCGACCCCGTCCAGCGTGCCGTCCCGCCCGGCGCGCTCGTAGCGCACCCGGGCGGAGCGGCCGTGGATCTCCAGGGTGGCCACGGCGTTGCCGAACCACGGCCCGCCGATGGGATCCCAGCGCACGGGGTCCTCGGGCACGCCCCACCAGCGCCCGAGCCGGCGCGCCAGCCCGACGACCGGACGCATCCACCCGGCATCGAACACGTACTCCATGAACCACGGGACGCCGTTGCGCACCGGGGAGCAGGTCAGCTGGTAGACCCGCGACCGCGTCGGGGTCGGGAACGTGGCGCGCGCGGCGTAGCTGTGGTGGACGTCCCCGGAGAGCACGCACACCGTCTGCGGGGCCGTCGAGGACGAACCGACCCGTTCGACGAGGCGGGCGAGCCGGTCGAACGACGCCCGGAACGCCGGCCAGTGCTCGAGGTCCACGGCCTGGCGCAGCTTCTCGGCGAGTCGGCTCCCCGCGGCCGCGGACCGCTCGTCGATCATCTGCACCTGGCTGGCCGCCGGGGGCATCAGCCACGGGATCGACGACCCCAGCACCAGGTGGTCGACCTCCTGCGGGTCCTCGCTCGCCTGCTGCTCGATCCAGGTGAAGGTGTCGTCGTTGATCATGAGGCGTTCCTGCGCGTTGAGCACCCGCCCGCAGCGGGAGTCGACGATCAGCAGCCGCGTCCGCCCGAGGTCCCACCGGTAGCTCCACCGCACGCCCTCGGGCTGGCCCACGGCCGCGTCGGCGCGCGCCGCGTACGCCTCGAGCAGCGGCCACACGTCGCCCTCGGCCGTCGTGACCTCCCGGTAGAGATCGTCGGCGGCGAGCGTGTCCGGGTCGAGGTTCCCGATGTGCTGGTAGACCCAGTACGAGGCGAGGCCCGCGCGGATGCGGGTGGCCCACCAGTCCTGGCGCGCCATCTCCTCGCGCCAGGCCAGCGAGGTGTTCCAGTCGTCACGGATGTCGTGGTCGTCGAAGATCATCGACGTCGGCACCGTCGAGAAGAGCCAGCGCAGCTCCGGGTCGGTCCAGGTCTCCGCGTAGAGGTGGGCGTACTCGGGATAGTCGGCGATCTCGAGGCCCGCACCCCCGTCGCCGCCGCGGCGGGCCCGGATCCACTCCTGGGTGCGCGGCGTCGTCTCGTCGGCGTAGATCTGGTCGCCGAGCAGGCAGAGCGCGTCGGGCAGCTCGGCGGCCGCCGCGGCGTCCGACGCGGCGTCGCGCACCCGGGCGAGCAGCCTCGCGGCGTAGGCGTCGAGGGCGTCGACGCCGTACTCGCGCTCGAGCTCCTCGTCGCCGGTCGGGGGGTAGCGGCAGGAGCCGAACACGATCCGCTGCCGGGCCGGGTCCGCGACGAGGTCGGTGGTCGCGCGCGTGCGGATCCGGCTCGCCGGCATCCCGGAGTGCTCCTGGGGCCACACCTGCTCGCCGTCGAGACGCACCTCGTAGGTCCGGCAGGTGCCGGGCTCGAGGCCCCGCACGACGACGAGCGCGTAGTGCTGGTCCTGCACGGTGAAGGTGCGCGCGGTGTGACCGAGCACCTCGACCTCGCCGGGGGCCGCCGTCTCGACCCACACCGTCGCGGTCGTCGTCCCCACGTGCCGCAGGAACGGACCGAGCAGAAGGCCGCTGGAGCCGGTCGCCGTCACGCTGCCATCTCTACATCACCGGACCGACGGCCGGGCGCTACGGGCGGTCGGTGAGCCGTCCGAGTCGCCGCTGGAGCTCGTCGAGCCGGGCCTGCAGGAGGGTGACCTCGGCGGTCAGCAGGGGGATCTCGGCCTCGGGGTCGTCCGGAACGGGACCCCGACCGCCGACGTCCGCGGGACCACCCGCGCGGTCGGAGTCGGACAGCGGCGCGAGCGGACCCATCGGGGCGTACCCGCCGCCCTCGTCGCCGGAGACCGGCACGCCCGCCAGCGTCCCGAACTTCTCGAGCGACAGCACGGCGCGTCGTCCGGCGCACTCCCGGCACACCGGCTCGAGACGGCGCCACCCGACGATCCCGCCCCCGACGTCGTCGAGCGCGGCCGCCGTCCGGCCGCAGCGGCACCGCCCGACCCGCACCGAGCGCACGGTCTGGCGCTGGTAGCGCAGCCCGAGCTCGTAGGAGACGTAGCGCCCAGAGGCGAGGATCTCCAGCAGGACGCTGCGCTCGTACTGCTCGTCGCAGGCCAGGGCGCGGGCGGACTCGGCGTCGTGGAAGCAGTAGAAGCCGCAGTCGCACCACGTCGAGGGGCAACGGTGCCGCGAGGACTGCACGCACACCGCCTCCGCGACGGTGCCGTAGACCTGGCTGCGGCCGAGCGCGACGCCGTTGAAGCCGACCGCGGCGCCGTCGGAGGAGAGCATGGGGTACGCGATCTTCCACCCGGGCAGGGCGGGCCGGTCGGCGGGCTGGTCGGGCTCGGGGCGGTCGGCCCGCCGCCCGAAGAGTGCGCGTCCCCCGAACGCGCCGGTGATCAGGTCCTCGAGACGGCCGGGTCCGGCGTGCGCTCCGGCGCCGGGGTCTCGACGGCGGGTGCGGTCGCTTCGACGGGGGCGGGTGCGGTGTCCGGCTCGGGGCGGGTCGGCGCGGGCGGGTGCTCGGCGATCCCGGCGGTGATTCGGCGGCCCAGTCGCATGTCTGCCTCCCGTGGAGCGTGGCGATGACGCTGCACCGATGGTCAGTGCGGATCGCCGTGCTGTCCAGTGCTGGGGACGGGTCGTCACGAGAACGTCGTCGCGTCCCGGTCCCGGCCGGGGGCACGGACACAGGTCGTAGGCTGCCGCGCGCGGGGGCGACCGGGGTGCG
>NZ_JBVPVA010001117.1:0-7416 GCF_055612215.1 Actinomycetospora sp.
CATGGCTACCGGAGACAAGATCGACAACAAGGCCGACGAGCTCAAGGGCAAGGCGAAGGAGACCGTCGGCAAGGTGCAGGACGACGACGAGCTCAAGGCCGAGGGCAAGGGCGACCAGGTCAAGGGCAACGTCAAGCAGGCGGGCGAGAAGATCAAGGACGCCTTCAAGGGCTGATCGGCCCACCCGCGCACACGACGGGGGCCCGGCCGATGCGGCCGGGCCCCCGTCGTGTGTCCTCGGCTCAGTCGGCGAGCCGCGCGATGGCCTGCGCCCACAGGAAGTACTTGTTCGTCCCGAGGTCGCGCACCGTCGTGATGTTGAACGCCTCCTTGAGGTGCTTGGCGTCGTCGTCGCTCACGCCCTGCAGCGCGGAGACCGGCGCGTCGGCCAGGTCCCCGATCGGCTTCTCCTCGTACTCCTTGTCCAGCTTCGCGTCGATGAGTCCCATGGCGACCTCCTGCGGATCGGGTGCGGCTTTCCCGGCAGCAGTACCCCGCAACGGCGGCGCTACGTCCTCCCGCGGGGTGAACACCGCAGGGCGCTCGACGGGCGGGGGCCTCCGGGCGATCAGCGGGACCCCTGGGGTCCGGCCCGCTCAGTACCCGCGCTGGTAGCGCTCGCCGGCGAAGCCGTAGACGGGAGTGCCGTCCGGGTCCCGGCGGTCGAGGCGGTGCACGGCGTAGATGTTGATCCCGGGGATCGAGCCCCCGTTCAGCCCGTCGACCGGCATGCGCGGGCCCTTCTCGACGAGCACGAGGTACTCCTCGGGCGGCGACGCGCTCTCGGCGATCCGCACGTCGTGCTCCCCACGACAGGGGCCGTTCCGGAGCCGGATCCGCATCGACCTTCCCCCTCTTCCCGGTCGGTCCGCTGCCGGCCATCGTCGCACGATCGCGCCCGACGGGGAGATCGACGGCACAGCGGGAGGTGTCCGAGTTTTCCTTGACGTCACACACCACGGAGCGGAAGCATCGGCCCGTCGATCATGCCCCCCGTGGTCGACACCAGCCCGGTCGGTGTCCCCCCGCCGGCCGGGCTCCTCTCCTTCCGCGACGACGCGCTCGTCGCTACTCCCCCCGAACGGGTGATGCCCGTCGGGCACCGGTGTCCGCGGCGACCGCGTCCGGCCGTTCACCGACACGTCCGCTCCCGTGGTCCCCACCACGTGTGAACGCGCCGGCTCCGGGCATCCTCCCGGGGAGTCGAGGCGCGAGGTTCTCGGGACGAGGAGCGACGTGGACGACGGCGACACGCTGCGGGATCTCGTCCGCAGCGCCCGTGAGGCGTTGGACCGGCTCGGTCGCGCCCGGGTCGCCTGCCCCGCGGACGTGGACCGCTTCGACTGGTCGGCCGACCTGCTCGACGAGCTCGCCCGGGTCGCGCTCCAGGTCGCCGAGGCGGCCGCCACGCTCGCCGGGGAACGCGACGCGGACGTCGACGCCCGCGCCCGGGACCTCGCCACCGCGATCGTCCGTCGCCGCAACGACGCCCTCACCCCGCTGCGGCTCGCCACCGGCCGGGTCGCCGTCCGGTCCTGACGCGCGGCTGCGACGCACACCGGTCCGGCGTCAGTACCCTGCGGCCCGTGACCGGCTCCCCGCCCGCCGACACCATCGGCCGGCTGCTCGTGCGCTGTCCCGACCGCCAGGGCATCGTCGCCGCGGTCGCGTCCTTCCTGTCCGCGTCCGGGGCGAACATCCTCTCGCTGGATCAGCACGCGACGGCCCGCAGCGGCGGCACCTACTTCCAGCGCACCGAGTTCGCGCTGGCGCACGGCGGCCTCGACCGCCTGCGGACCGCGTTCGGTTCCGACGTCGCCCGGGGCTTCGGGATGGACTTCAGCGTCGCCGACGCGGGCGTCCCCAAGCGCATCGGGATCATGGTCTCGAAGATCGACCACTGCCTGCTCGACCTGCTCTGGCGCACGCAGCGCGGCGAGCTCGACGTGTCGGTCGAGGTCGTCGTCTCCAACCACCCGGATCTCGCGCCCGCGGTCGAGCAGTTCGGCGTCCCGTTCGTGCACGTGCCCGTCACTCCGGAGACGAAGCCTGAGGCCGAGGCCCGGCAGGCGGAGCTCCTGCGCGGGGTCGACCTGGTGGTGCTCGCCCGCTACATGCAGATCGTCTCGGGCGACCTGCTGGCCGCGGTGGGCGTCCCGATGATCAACATCCACCACTCGTTCCTGCCGGCCTTCGTCGGGGCGGTGCCCTACCGGCGGGCCAAGGAGCGCGGGGTCAAGATCGTCGGCGCCACCGCGCACTACGTCACCGAGGACCTCGACGAGGGCCCGATCATCGAGCAGGACGTGATCCGGGTGAACCACCGGCACTCGACCGCCGACATCACCCGGCTCGGGGCGGACGTCGAGCGCGCGGTGCTGTCCCGCGCTGTGCGCGCCCACTGCGAGGACCGGGTCATGCGCGACGGGAGCACGACGATCGTCTTCTAGGTGCGCTCCGCGCTCGTGAGCACTTTCCCGTGTCATAGGACGGAAAAGTGCTCACGAGCCGGAGGCACCTCGTTGGGGCAGGATCGAGGGCGTGCGCATCGTGGACTGGTCGGACGGCGCCGACGGGGGCCCGGCGGTGGTGCTGCTCGACCAGCGCGCCCTGCCCCACCGGACCGAGTACCTGCAGCTCACGACGGTGGACGCCGTCGTCGACGCGATCCGCAGCCTCGCCGTGCGCGGCGCGCCCAGCCTCGGCGTCGCGGGGGCCTTCGGGGTCGCGCTCGCCGCGCACCGGCACGCCGACGACCCGGCGAGGGTGCGCGCCGAGGCCGAGCGCATCGCGCGGGCCCGCCCGACGGCGGTGCCGCTGGCCCTCGGGGCCCACCGCGCGCTCGCCCGTCTCGACGACGGCGCGCCGGCGGTCCTCGCCGACGCCCGCGCCGTCGCCGCGGACGCCGCCCGGGTGAACGCGGCCGCCACGTCGCGGGCCGCCGACCTGCTCGAGGCCGGGTGTCCCGGCCGCCCGGTGCGCCTGCTCACGCTCTGCAACACCGGCGACCTCGCCTGCGGGGAGGGCGGGAGCGCCCTCGGCGCGGCGCTGCGGCTGCACGAACGGGGCGCGCTGGCCGAGGTGCTCGCGTGCGAGACCCGCCCGCTGCTGCAGGGCGCCCGGCTGACCGTCTGGGAGCTGGCCCGGGCCGGCGCCCCGCACCGGCTCTGCGTCGACTCCGCCGGTCCCGCGGCCCTCGCGACGGGGCTGGTGGACGCCGTCGTCGTCGGGGCCGACCGGATCGCCGCGAACGGCGACGTCGCGAACAAGATCGGCACCTACATGCTCGCCTGCGCGGCGGCGCGCTCCGGCGTGCCGTTCCTCGTCGTCGCCCCCGAGGAGACGGTCGACCCGCACACCCCGGCCGGCGCCGGGATCGTCGTGGAGGAACGCGCCGCCGACGAGGTGACCGGGTTCGGTGGGGTGTCGACGACGCTGCCGGGCACGCCGGTGTTCAACCCGGCCTTCGACGTCACACCCGCCGAGCTGGTCAGCGCGATCGTCACCGAGCACCGCGTCTGGTCACCCGCCGACGTCGCCGCGGCGCGGCCCCCGGCGAGCCGGGTCGGCTAGCGGGGCCGCAGCAGGGCCGCGGTGTCGTAGGTCCCGATCACGACGCCGCGCGCCAGTTCGGAGAGCCGCTGGTTCGTCCGGCGGGCGTGCTCGCGCAGCCGGGTGAAGGCCTCGTCGAGACCGATGCCCCCGCGCTCGGCCAGGACGCCCTTGGCCTGCTCGATCACGACCCGGCTGGTCAGGGCGGCCTGCAACTGCTCGGTGAGGAGCTCCCGCTCGCGGGTGTTGCGGTCGGACAGGATGGCGATGGTAGCCACGTCCGCCAGCGCCTGGCCGACGTTGAGGTCGGCCTCGCTCATGACGAGCGGCTCGCGGTGGAACAGGTTGAGAGCGCCGATCGTCTGCCCCCGCAACCGCATCGGCAGGGCGTGCACCGCGCCGAACCCGTGCTCGCGCGCCCGGGCGCTGAACCGCGGCCAGCGGGACTCGACCGACAGGTCGTCGACCCGGACGACCTGGCTGGTGCGGAAGCAGTCCAGGCAGGGGCCCTGCTGGGACTGGATCTGGAACAGCTCGATCAAGTGGGCCTGCTCGCTGGAGGCCGAGACGACCTGCAGGCTCTCGCGCTGGTCGGTCAGGAGCAGCCCGGCCGCGTCGGCCCGCAGCAGCGTGACGCAGTCGGCGCAGAGCCCGTGGAAGAGCTCGATGACGTCGTAGTCGTCGACGAGGGTGTCGGCCAGTCTGACGAAGGCCTCGACCAGCGCCGCTTCTCGAACCACTGGTGTGTTCATGAGTGCTCCTGGCCCTCGCGCTCGTCGTCGTCTCCGTGCTCGCGGGTGGGTCGCGGCGGCGGGCGGCTGCTCCCGGCGGGATCGTCGACGACGGTCCGCCACGATCCGTCGGGCTCGAGCCGTCGCCGACGGGTCACGACGTCGGCCGCGATCTCGGCGATCCCGCGGTCCTCGAGGAACGCGGCCGCCCGCAGGGCCGCGAGGGCCGCGGGGGCCGTGGTGGCGGCCTGCGCCATGAGCATGCCGGTCGCCTGGTGCACCTCGGCGTGCGCCAGGGCGGACCCGTCGTACCCGTTCGATCGCCTCGGAACGGTCGGGGCGACCCGCGAGTCGAGGTGGTCGAGCAGCGCCCACATCGCCGCGTCCGCGGCGAGTAGGGCACCGGCCAGCTCCCGGTCGTCCAGCGGTCCCGGCCGGTCGCGGTAACAGTCGAGCACCCCGAGCCGGCTCGCGCCCGCCTGGAGCGGGAACACGTACATCCCCCGCGCGCCGGTCTCGGCCGCCGCGGCGGCGAACATCGGCCACCGTCCCTCGTCCACGGCCGCGATGTCGGCGACGAGGACCGCGCGACCCGTCGTGAACGCCTGCACGCACGGGCCCTCGCCGAGGCTGAACTGCAGCTCGTCGATGCGCGCCGCGCCGGGGCCGGTCGCGCACACCGACTCCTGGCCCTGGGCGCCGTCCATCACCGTGATCGAGGCCCCGGTCATCGGCAGCCAGGTCACGGCGGCGCGGCAGACCGCGAGCGCCGCATCCGCGGAGTCCGCGGACAGCGCATCGCTCAGTGCCCGGCTGAGGCCGACCTGGTCAACCACGCCGCGCGCCCGTCGGGCGGGCCCGGGACGGCGTGCGACGCCCAGCCTCGATCCACATCGCCCCGACCTCCCGGTCCTGCCGTCGCGCTCGGCGATCCACGACGAATCGTGTGCCGCGCCCGACGAGGTCCGGGTCGAGTCTCCGTGCCCTCCCGACCACGTCCGGCCGACCGAGGGTGATGTCGACGCTACACGGCCCGTCACTCGCCCGGACGCCGCCGGACCGGGCGCCGACGACGACGGGACCCGACACCCGGGACCGGGCCGGCGTCCCGTACGCGGGGGCACCGGGCGGGTCGGTCCGGGGCTGCGCTCCGGCCCGTTCAGGCCATGCCCAGTCCGTCGTCGAACCACGCGGCGAGGGTGAGGGACCGGTCCCCGGCCAGCTCCGTGAGCGTGCCGTACACCGCCTCCGCGTGCTCCCGGATGGTGGCGAGGGGCAGCCCCCGCAGCGTGGGGAGGTCGACGAGGGGCTGCGCGAGTCGCGTGAGCTGCTCCACCCCCCGGTCGGTGAGTCCCTCCGCGACGAGGTCGGGCATCGCGTCGAGGACCGCACGGGCGGCCACGCAGACGCGCGCGAGGTCGATCGAGCGCGGCGAGTTCGTGCTGGTGGCGGACGTGGGCGTGGTCGTCATCGGACATCCCTCACTGCTGGGTGGCGGTCCTCGAAGGGGGTGGTCACGACCGGTCGCGGGTCGCGGACCGACCCAGCAGCAGGTCGTCCGTCGGCGAGGCGGAGAGGACCGCGAGTGCCGCCGCGTGGAGGGAGATGCCGGCCTGCGAGGCCCGGTGGCGCAACGCCCGTGCGCTCTCGTCCGTGGACAGACCCCGGACCCGGGACACCAGGCTCTGGGCCCGGTGGACGTCCCGGCTCGTCTGCTGCTCGTGCGGATTCCTGCCAGCCATGTCAACCCCACCGTCCGAAGCCGCTCCCGCCGTTCTCGAGAGCCGGGGCCGACGGGGTCCAGGTCGACGACGGCCAGCTTTGCGCATGGGGATCGCGACGTCCAGCCGTGATCAGGTTCCGACCGACCGTGATCGCTCGAAGGCACCGGAACCCTTGACGCGAGCGGTCGTACAACGTGAGGATCGTTGAACAATCGGCCCGATCGTAGGAGGCGCCGTGATCCCCGACCCCGGTCGAGCCACGCCCGCCGAGGCCCGCGCGCTGTTCCGCGACGGCCTGCGCACCCCCACCGCCGGCTGGTGCACCGGTCGGACGCAGGCGAACCTCATCGCGGTCCCCCGGGACGTCGCCTACGACGTGCTCCTCTTCTCCCAGCGCAACCCCAAGGCGTGCCCGGTCCTCGACGTGACCGAGCCCGGCGCGACGGCCACGCCCCTGTTCGACGGGGACCTGCGCACCGACCTGCCCGCCTACCGCGTCTACGTCGACGGCGAGGCCGCGGGCGACGTCGGCGACGTCCGCGCCGAGTGGCGGGACGACCTCGTCGCGTTCCTGATCGGGTGCTCGTTCACCTTCGAGGACGCGCTCCTCGCCGCGGGCGTGCCGATCCGCCACATCGAGCAGCGGCGCAACGTGCCCATGTACCGGACGACCGTCGCCTGCCGCCGGGCCGGCTCCCTCGGCGGGCCCCTCGTCGTCTCGATGCGGCCCGTGGCGCCGGAGCTCGTCGCCACCGCCGTCCGCGTCACCGCGCGCTACCCCGCGGTCCACGGCGCGCCGGTGCACGTCGGGGACCCGGCCGCCCTCGGCATCACCGACCTCGACCGTCCCGACTTCGGCGACCCCGTGGACGTCCTCGACGGCGAGGTGCCGGTGTTCTGGGCCTGTGGCGTCACCCCGCAGGCGGCCGTCATGGCCAGCCGGCCGCCCCTGGCGATCTGCCACGCCCCCGGGCACATGGCCGTCACCGACGCGCGGGACACCGACCTCGTCATGCCCTGAGGCCCGGACACAGCGAAGGGGCCGCCGGTACCCGGCGACCCCTCTGACCTGCTCGTCCTCGTGCGCGCCCGAAGGGATTCGAACCCCTAACCTTCTGATCCGTAGGCTCCTCTCGGGGCGCTGCCATGGTTCAGGGTTGTCTCTGAGCTGGGCCTTCTCGCTGCCTGGCACTGCCCCGTCTGACCCGCGATCGGGACCGTTGCTACACGCCGCTGCTACATGCCGGCGGCCCGTCCACCCGTCGCTCGCCGTCTCGCTCACGCGCTCCTGATCAGCAGGGCTGCCCTGAGTGGCGGCCGCCTTGGCGCGCCCACCGTAGGTGCCCGCGTGCTCCTGCCGCGATGTCGCGCGCCTGCTGACGATTTCGCGCGTGCGGGCCGGCCTCCTC
>NZ_JBVPVA010000128.1:0-2378 GCF_055612215.1 Actinomycetospora sp.
CCCGACTGGCTCACCGGCCTGTCCACCGACGACCTCCGCCGGCTCGTCGCCCTCGACGAGCCCGCCGGAGCGGAGGACGACGCGGACGACGCGGACGACGACGTGGACGAACCGGTCGACCTGGACGGGGGCCCCGGTGCCCCCTGAGTCCCGCCGGCCGCGCACGCCGTTCCGCGAGAAGTTCCCCGATCCCCGCGCCGCCGCCCCGCCCGACGACGGCCTGCGGGACTTCTCGGAGTACGGCCGGCGCATCGCCGTCGAGGGCGGGGTCGCCGCGCGGAGCCGGCGCGGGGCGATCGGCGAGTCGTGGTGGTCCGGGCGGTTCCTGGCGGTGCTCGAGAAGCTCGGCGTCGGGGGCCGGCTGACCCGCGGCAAGACCTACGCGCGCGCCGGCCAGGTGATCGACCTCGCGATCGACCCCGGCGAGGTCGTCGCGACCGTGCAGGGCAGCCGCCCCGAGCCCTACCGCGCCCGGATCGGCCTGACGCCGTTCGCCGAGGAGGCCTGGGAGGCCGTGGAGAGCGCGTTCGCCCGCGACTCCTGGTACGCCGCGTCGCTGCTCGGCGGCAGCGTGCCCGACGACCTCGAGGACGTCTTCGCCTCGGTCGGCCTCTCGCTCTTCCCGACGGGGGCGCGGGAGATGCCGATGGACTGCTCCTGCCCGGACTGGTCGGTGCCGTGCAAGCACCTGGCCGCGGTCGCCTACCTCGTCGCCGAGCGCTTCGACGACGACCCGTTCCTCATCCTGCGCTGGCGGGGCCGGGACCGGGCGACGCTGCTGGCCGGCATCCGCTCGCACCGCGACGACGTCGAGCCCGGCGTGACGCCGCTGGCCGCGGTGGTCGGTCGGTACTTCGACGCGGGCGGCCCGCTGCCCGACGTCGTGGCCGCCCGCCCCGACCCCGGCCGCTCGGAGGCGCTGCTCGACGAGATGCCGCCGCTCGGGGTGCGTGTGACGGGTGAGGCTCCCGACGGCTCCGAGGTCGACGCCCGCGAGGCCCTCCGGCCCCTCTACCGCCGCTTCGGGACGCCGAACGGGTAGAACGGTGCCGTGGCCAGCATCCTCCTGATCGTCGCGCACCCCGACGACATCGACTTCGGCAGCGGCGGCTCGGTGGCCCGCTGGGTGGCCGAGGGGAACACCGTCGCCTACTGCATCTGCACCGACGGCGACGCCGGCGGCTACGACGAGGCGGTCGGGCGCACCGAGATGGCCGAGCTGCGCCGCCAGGAGCAGCGGGCCGCCGCCGACGTGTACGGGGTCGGCGAGATCGACTGGCTCGGTCACCCCGACGGCCGGCTCTACGTCACCCACGAGCTGCGGCGCGACATCTCCCGCTCGATCCGCCGCCACCGTCCCGACCGCGTCGTCGTCCCCTCGCCCACCCGCAACCTGCGCAGCACCTACGGCAGCCACCCCGACCACATCGCGGCCGGCGAGGCGGCGATGTGCGCGGTCTACCCCGACGCGCGCAACCCGTTCGCCCACCCGGAGCTCCTCGCCGACGAGGGCCTCGAGGCCTGGACGGTGGGGGAGACCTGGATCTCGAACCCGGGCGAAGGTGCCGACACCTACGTCGACATCACCGACCACATGGAGGCGAAGATCGCCGCCCTGAAGGCCCACGTCAGCCAGACCGGCCACATGGACGACCTCGCCCAGCGGATGCAGATGTGGGGCTACGCCCAAGCCAAGGCGGCGGGGTGGTGCGAGGACGGCACGCCCGAGGACGAGCGTCGCTACGCCGAGGGCTACCTCGTCCTCGACACGAAGTAGGGCACGACGGGGGCCGTCGCGGCCCTGTGCGCGACGCACACGAAGGACGGGCCGGCGCTCGACCCTGTAGGAACCAGCGCGCCGCACACACACCGCGCCGGACACGTGGTTCGACCCCGTCGAAACCAGCGCGCCGCACACACCGCAAGGTCGTCGTACTCCCCGCCGCGGCCTCATCGAGTGGACGCCCACGGCTGCGCCCGGCACCCCTGAGGTCCACTCCGGGCGCGGCCGGCGGTCCTCGCGGCCCCGGAGCTCACTCGGCTGAGACCGGCCGCCCGGCCGCTCGGCCGCGGCGCGACCGCAGGGCGTTCGCGAACACGATGTGTGCGCCCCGCGTCGGTTCCCCCAGAACCGTGCCCGACTGCCGGCCGAGTGTGTGCGCCGCGCGTCGCTTTCCCCAGAACCGTGCCCCGCTGCCGGCAGAGTGTGTGCGCCGCGCGTCGACGCCCTGCACCGCCCGCGCCCCGATTCCGCCGAAGCGGACCCGGCCGGCGTCGTCGATCTCTACCGTCGCTCCCGTGGGTGAGGTCGACACCGAGAAGCGGGCCGCGCTCGACCGCGCGGAGAACGCCGAGTTCGCACAGGGCGTCCTGGACCG
>NZ_JBVPVA010000172.1:0-2035 GCF_055612215.1 Actinomycetospora sp.
CGCTCGCGGCCGTAGCGGTTGCGGTAGCGCACGTGCACCTGGTCGTTCGAGCCGTAGAGCACGGCCTTCTTCACCGACGCCGGGAGCTTGCGCCACGCGGTGTCCATCCGGAACCCGACGGACTCCGAGAGCGCCGTCAGCAGCCGCGTGAAGTACTCGGCGGTCTGGCCCATGTTCCACGGCGCGATCGCGCCCTCGCCGAGGGAGAGCTCGTCGTCGGGGACCAGGAGCTCCGGGTCGACCTCCATCTTGGTGCCGAGGCCGGTGCAGGCCGGGCAGGCGCCGTAGGGCGAGTTGAACGAGAAGGCGCGGGGCTCGAGGTCGTCCACGGCGAGCTGGTGGCCGTTCGGGCAGGCCATCTTCTCGGAGAACCGGCGCTCGCGGTCCGGGTCGTTCTCGTCGAGGTCCACGAAGTCGAGCACGAGGACGCCCTCGGCCAGCCGCAGCGCGGTCTCCACCGAGTCGGTGAGGCGCTGCTTGGCGCTGGCCTTGACCGAGAGCCGGTCCACGACCACCGCGATGTCGTGCTTCTCCTGCTTCTTCAACGTCGGCGGGTCGGCCAGCGGATAGACCGTGCCGTCGACCAGGACACGGGAGTAGCCCTGGCCCTGCAGCTGGGAGAACAGGTCGACGTACTCGCCCTTGCGACCACGGATGACCGGTGCGAGGACCTGGAACCGGCGGCCCGACTCCATCTCGAGCACCTGGTCGACGATCTGCTGCGGGGTCTGCTTCGAGATGATCTCGCCGCAGGTCGGGCAGTGCGGCGTGCCGGCGCGGGCGTAGAGCAGCCGGAGGTAGTCGTAGACCTCGGTGATGGTCCCGACGGTGGAGCGCGGGTTGCGGCTCGTGGACTTCTGGTCGATCGACACCGCCGGCGAGAGGCCCTCGATGAAGTCGACGTCGGGCTTGTCCATCTGCCCGAGGAACTGGCGCGCGTACGCGGAGAGCGACTCGACGTAGCGCCGCTGGCCCTCCGCGAAGATGGTGTCGAAGGCCAGGCTCGACTTGCCCGAGCCCGACAGTCCGGTGAAGACGACGAGGCTGTCGCGCGGCAGGTCGATGTCGACGCCCGTGAGGTTGTGCTCACGGGCGCCCTTGACGACGAGGCGGTCGGCCACGTTTGAGCCTCCTGGGGCGGCACGGGTGCGGGCGGGTGGTGCTGCCCTGCATACCCCCGGGCACCGACAACGACGGACGCCGCGCAGGCCGTCGGGGGCTCCTCCTCATGCTAGGCGTGCGTTCCAACGGTCGGCCGAGGGCCCGCATTCCGCCCCGGAGGGCGTTTGTGACTGGGCCGTCCGGAGGTACCCCCGCGCCCATGACGGAGCAGGGGGCCGGGCAGCAGGGCACGCGGGACCGCACGGGCGCCGGGTCGGGTGACCCCGGTGCCGGCGCGGCGCGCAACGGGGAGGAAGCCCACCCCGATACCGGGAAACGCGCCCAGCACGACGCGCAGGGCCGGTCCGCCGAGGGCGGCGGCCCGTACGTCGAGGCCGGACGTGACGAGCAGGGACGTCCGCAGCCCTCGGTCCCGCACGAGGGGCTGCTGGGCCGGATCGCGAGCTCGGTGCTCGCCGGGCAGTCGGTGGTCCTGCTCGTCGTGGCGGTCGCGGGCTACGTCGTCGGCAGCGGCGACGGCTTCTTCGGCCGTTCGGAGGAGACCTTCCTCGCGCTGCGCCTCAACCCCGCGCACAGCACGATCCTGCTGATCACGGCGGTGCTCGGGTTCGCCGCGCTGGCACGCCGGAAGTCGCTGCGCGGATTCGCCCTCGCCCAGTTGATCGTCTACCTGATCCTCTTCGGGGTCGGGACGGCGGCGTCGATCGAGAGCTCGGACCCGTCGCCACTGGACCTGAACACCCCGGACAACGTGCTGCACGGCGTGCTGTTCCTGCTCGGCTTCATGATGATGATGATCTCGAGCGCCCGCATCATCGAGCCGCCGCCCGGGCCGGACCCGTACCCGGACTACCAGGAGGACGACGGCGGCGGCTCGTCCGAGGAGCAGTCCGGCGCGCGTCAGGGCTGACGC
>NZ_JBVPVA010000221.1:0-6027 GCF_055612215.1 Actinomycetospora sp.
CGGGCCGGCATGCAGACCTCGAAGACGATCGTCGCGGTCAACAAGGACCCGGAGGCGCCGATCTTCGAGATCGCCGACTTCGGCATCGTCGGCGACCTGTTCTCGGTGGCCCCGCAGCTGACCGAGGAGGTCGGCAAGCGGGCCTGATCGGCACCGCCGGCACACCCCCGAGGGCCCCCTCGGTCGATCCTGGTCGACCGAGGGGGCCCTCGTGCGCTCCGGACGAGGTCGTGGGAGCGCTCGCCCATCGGGAGGATTACGCTCGCTGCGCGATGACCTACCTCGACCACGCGGCCACCACGCCGATGCTGCCCGTGGCCGTCGCCCGGTACACCGAGGCGCTCGGCCGCGTCGGCAACCCCTCCTCCCTGCACACCGCCGGGCGCCGCGCCCGGCGGGAGGTCGAGGAGGCCCGGGAGAGCATCGCCGCGGCGGTCGGCGCCCTGCCCACCGAGGTCGTGCTCGCGACCGGGGGCACCGAGGCCGACAACCTCGCCGTCAAGGGCGTCTTCTGGGCGCGGCGGGCCGCCGACCCGCGCCGCACCGGGGTGGTGGTGTCCGCGACCGAGCACCACGCCGTACTCGACGCCGGGGAGTGGCTGGCCGAGCACGAGGGCGCCACGCTGCACGTGCTCGAGGTCGACGAGGCCGGCCGGGTCGACCCCGCGGACCTGCGCGCGCTGCTCGCCGCGCACGCCGATGAGATCGCCGTGGTCAGCGTGATGTGGGCCAACAACGAGGTCGGCACCGTCAACGACGTCCGGGCGCTCGCCGACGTGGCCCACGAGTTCGGCGTGCCGCTGCACACCGACGCGGTCCAGGCCGTCGGCTCGCTGCCGGTCGACTTCGCGACCTCCGGCGCCGACGCGCTCTCGCTGACCGGGCACAAGCTCGGCGGCCCGGTCGGGGTCGGCGCGCTGCTGCTGCGCCGGGACGCCACGTGCGTGCCGCTGCTGCACGGCGGCGGGCAGGAGCGCGACGTGCGCTCGGGCACCCTCGACGTCGCCGGGACCGTCGCCCTGGCGGCCGCGGTCCGTGCGGCCGTCGACGACGCCCCGCGGCGCGCGGTGGAGCTCGCCGCGCTGCGCGACGACCTCGTGGCCCGGCTCGTCGCCGAGGTCCCCGACGCGACGCTGAACGGCGTCCCGCTCGACGCGCCCCCCGTCGGGGGCGGCCCGGCCCGGCTGCCCGGCAACGCGCACCTGTCGTTCCCGGGCTGCGAGGGCGACAGCCTGCTCATGCTGCTCGACGCCCACGAGATCGAGTGCTCGACCGGCTCGGCCTGCACCGCCGGGGTGGCGCGGCCCTCGCACGTCCTGCTGGCGATGGGCGTCGACGAGGCGGCGGCCCGGGGCTCGCTGCGCTTCTCGCTGGGCCACAGCTCGACCGCGGCCGACGTCGACGCCGCCGTGGCCGCGATCGGTCCGGTCGTGGAGCGCGCCCGAGGTGCGCTGGCGCGCTCGTGAGCAGTAATCCGCCCTATGGCACGGGAAAGTGCTCACGAGCCGGAGGCACCTCGTGAGGGTCCTGGCCGCCATGAGCGGCGGGGTCGACTCCGCGGTGGCCGCGGCGCGCGCCCGCGACGCCGGCCACGACGTCGTCGGGGTGCACCTGGCGCTGTCCGCGAAGCCCGCGACGATGCGCGAGGGCGCCCGCGGGTGCTGCTCGGTGGAGGACGCCCACGACGCCCGGCGCTGCGCCGACGTGCTCGACATCCCGTTCTACGTGTGGGACATGGCCGCGCGGTTCACCGAGGACGTGGTGGACCCCTTCGTCGCCGAGTACGCGGCGGGCCGCACCCCGAACCCCTGCCTGCGGTGCAATGAGAAGATCAAGTTCTCGGCGGTCCTGGACCGGGCGCTCGCGCTCGGCTTCGACGCCGTGGCCACCGGCCACTACGCCCGGCTGCGGGACGGCGTGCTGCGGCGGGCGGCCGATCCCGACAAGGACCAGTCCTACGTCCTCGGGGTGCTGACCGCGGACCAGCTGGCGCACGCGATGTTCCCCCTGGGGGAGTCGCCCAAGTCGGAGGTGCGCGCGGAGGCGGCGCGGCGCGGCCTCGTCGTCGCCGACAAGCCCGACAGCCACGACATCTGCTTCATCCCGTCCGGTGACACCCGCGGGTTCCTGGCCGAGCGGCTGGGGGAGGCGCCGGGGGAGCTGGTCGACGCCGCGTCGGGCGCGGTCCTCGGCCGGCACACCGGGGTCGCGCACTTCACCGTCGGGCAGCGTCACGGGCTCGGGCTGTCGCGGCCCGCGCCGGACGGGCGACCGCGCTACGTGCTGGGCATCGAGCCGGTGTCGCGTCGGGTCTCGCTCGGGGCCGCCGAGGACCTCGACGTCCACGTGCTGCGGGCCGGGGCGCCGGTCTGGCACGGCGCGCCGGGGGTGACCGACGACGTCGTGGTGCAGGTCCGGGCGCACGGCGGGCTGGCGCGGGCCCGGGTGACGGTGTCGGCGACGGGCCTCGAGGCCGAGCTCGCCGAGCCGCTGCGCGGGGTCGCGCCCGGTCAGGCGGTCGTCGTGTACGACGACGACCGCGTGCTCGGCTCGGCGACGATCACCGCCACCGGCGCGGCCGCGGGCGGCTGACCCCTACGATCGCGCCCATGGCGTTCGAGGCCGAGAACATCCGCGACTGGTTGGGCAAGAAGATCGTCGACCCGACCGGGTCGAAGATCGGTGACATGGAGGCGGTGTACTACGACACGGCCACCGACACCCCGGTGTTCGCGACGGTCGAGCTCGGGATGTTCAACCGCAAGCGCCTGGCGTTCGTGCCGCTGAGCGGGGCGACGGTGCACCCCGACCACGTGAAGGTCACCGTCACCCGCGACCTCGCGAAGGAGGCCCCGGCCATCGACACCGACGGGGAGCTGCCCGTGGAGGACGAGCCGGCGATCTTCTCGCACTACGGCCTCGACTACGGCCCCCGGACCGGCCGCCGCCTCGCCCGGCGGTGAGGTCCTGACCGCCGAGCCCGACCTCGTCGCCGGCGAACCGCGCGCGACGCTGCGCGACGCGCTCGCCAGCATCCGGACCGAGCGCCTGCCCGACGGCTCCCTCGACCTCTCCGGCGACATCCCGGCCGAGCTCGCCCAGCCGCTGCTGCGCGCGCTGGACCGGGTGTCCGCGGAGCTCACCGCCGACGACGAGCGCCGGGGCGGCGAGGTCCGGGCCGGCGGGCGTCTGCAGGCCGACGCGTTCGTCGCCCTGCTGCTGCGCGTCACCGACCCGGGCCCGTAGCGCCTCGGCGCGTCAGCCCTGGCGGGCCTTCCACTTCGGGTTCGTCTTGTTGATCACCACGGTCGCGCCGTGGCGACGGACCACGCTCGAGCCCGGCTTCTGCTTCAGGGCGGCGAGCGATGCACGTACCTTCACGGTCTTCTCCTGTCCTCGGGGGTTCCTCGCGGGAACCTCAGCGCTCCTCGCGGAAGTCGACGTGCCGGCGCTCGCGCGGGTCGTACTTGCGCAGCACCAGGCGGTCGGGGTCGTTGCGGCGGTTCTTCCGGGTCACGTAGGTCGTGCCGGTCCCCGCCGTCGAACGGAGCTTCACGATCGGTCGGACGTCGTTGCGGGCCACCGCTCCTCCTCGCTGTTGGTAACGATTCTCATCAACAACAGCGCGGGCGATGGGATTCCCCCTCGGGACCGCCGCCCCTAGCGCTGCCCCACGACGTCGAGCAGGCGCGCCCGCAGCGCGGCGCCGCGGGTGGCGAACCCCTGCTGGGCGCGGGCGTACTCCGCCTTCCCGGCCGCGGTCTCGATCCGGACCGGCGGGAGGCCGTGCGCGGTGAGGTCGTAGGGGGAGGCGCGCATGTCGAGGGTGCGGACGTCGCGGGCCAGCGCGAAGCAGTCGAGCAGCAGCTCGCCGGGCACCAGCGGGCCCAGCTTCGACGCCCACTTGTAGAGGTCCATCGTCGCGTGCAGGCAGCCCGGCTGCTCCAGCTCGACCTGGCGCTCCCGCGTGGGCCGCTCGGTGTTGCGCGGCGCGGCCTCGGCGGTGAAGAAGCGGTGCGCGTCGTAGTGGGTGCAGCGGATGCGGTGGCTCTCGACGACGGCGTCGGTGGCGTCCGCCCCGAGCCGCAACGGCACCGGGTGACGGGTCCCGCGGGCGCGGTAGACCATCGCCCACTCGTGCAGCCCGAAGCACCCCAGGTGCGCCGGCCGCGACGCGGTGGCGGCGAGCAGGTCCCGGACGAAGGCCACGGTCTGCGGGCGGATCGTCGCGGGGTCGACGCGGCTCCCGTCGGGCGCGTAGTGCTTCCACCCCGCGCGCTCGGCGGCGCCCGCGAGCGTCACCCCCGCACCCGGGTGCCAGACGCGCAGCCGGCCCGGCCGTGTCGGGTAGTAGGTGAACAGGAAGTCCTCGACGGGGTGCGCCTCGCCGGTCCGGCCGCGTGCCCGGTGCCCCGCGGTGAACGCGTCGGCGCGCTCGGCGTGGGCCCGCGCGCGGGCGCGCCAGGTGGGTTCGTCGAGGAGCATGGCGCCGTCCAGGGTGCCAGAGCGGCTGGTAGACCTGGGGGCGTGAGCGACCCGCTGTCCGCCCTGGTCCTGCCCGGTCCCGACGACGCCGGCCAGGCTCCCGACGCCGCGCCCGGGGCGCCGTGGCGGCCCGAGGAGCGCGCCACCGGGCTGGGCTCGCTGCCGGGCACCGACCGTCGGGAGGCCGCCCGCACCGTCGTCGGGGAGCTGCCGGACTTCCCGCACGTCCCCGAGCTGCCCGCCCGCGGGGTCGGGGCCGACGTGATCGGGCGGGCGACGGCGCTGCTGGTCGACCTCGCCGTCGAGGTGTGGCCCAGCGGGTACCGCGTCACCGCCCGCCCGGGGTCGGCCCACCGCCGGGGCGTGGAGCTGCTCGCCCGGGACGTCGACGCGTTCGACGAGGTGCTCGGCGAGACGGGCGCGACGCCGCGGCGGGTGAAGACGCAGGTCGCGGGCCCCTGGACGCTCGCGGCCGGGGTCGAGCTGCGCAGCGGGAACCGGGTGCTGACCGACACCGGGGCGGTCGCGGAGTTCGTCGAGAGCCTGGCCGAGGGCCTGCGCGGGCACGTCGCCGACCTCGCCCGCCGGACCGGCGCCGGCGTCGTGGTCCAGCTCGACGAGCCGACGCTGCCCGCCGTCCTCGCCGGGAGCCTCCCGACGCCGAGCGGGTTCGGCACCGTGCGGGCCGTGCCGGGTGCCGAGGCGCGCGCCGGCCTGGCGACGCTGGTCGCGGCGGCCCGCGACGCGGGCGCGGTCGGCGTCGTCGTCCACTGCTGCCACCCGACGCCGCCGCTGGCGCTGCTCGGCGCGACGGGGGCCGACGCCGTGGCCGTGGACCTGACCGCGCTCGACCGGTCGAGCGCGGTCCTCGACGCCCTCGGCGAGCTCTGGGACGCGCCCCTCGAGCTGTGGCTGGGGCTGGTGCCCGCGACGGACCCGCCGGTGCCCCCGGAGCTGGAGGCCCTGGCGCGCCCGGCGCTCGACCTCGCCGACCGCCTCGGCTTCGACCGCGAGCGGCTGGCCGACCGCGCCGTCCTCACCCCCGCCTGCGGCCTGGCCGGGGCGAGCCCGGACTGGGCGCGCACCGCGATGGCGCGCAGCGTGGAGCTCGCGCGGGCCGCCGCGGATCCGCCCTCGGCCTGGTGATGTCCGGTTCCGCGGGGCGTGGCTGTCGGACTCCGCGGCTACCCTCGGCGCCGTGACCAGCGAGAGCCCCGCCGCGCCCCTGGCCGCGCCCGACGTTCCGCCCGACGTCCAGGCGCGGCACGCCGAGCTGGCCGAGGTCGTGTCCGACCACCAGTTCCGCTACTACGTGCTCGACGCGCCGATCATCACCGACGGCGAGTTCGACGAGCTGTTCGGCGAGCTGTCCGCCCTGGAGGAGCAGTACCCCTCGCTGGTCACCCCGGCGAGCCCGACGCAGCGGGTCGGCGGCGGCTTCTCCACCGACTTCGTCGCGGTCGACCACCTCGAGCGGATGCTCTCGCTGGACAACGCCTTCGAGCCCGAGGAGCTGCGCGAGTGGGTGCTGCGGGTGCAGCG
>NZ_JBVPVA010000240.1:0-2585 GCF_055612215.1 Actinomycetospora sp.
CTGCCCCCGGGGGACTTCCGGGACGGGCTCCGTGCGACCCAGCGGGTGCTCGAGGCCCACGGCCCGGTGCGGTGGTTCCGGCCCGGCTCGGGGTGGCCGACGTCCGGCCACCTCGCGATCGCCGAGGAGGAGGGCCTGCGCTGCGTGCTGGGCACCGCGGTGGCGATCGGCGGTGCCGGGGCCGGGACGGCGAGGACCGCGCGACGACTGGGCCGGGTCGTGCGCCGCGGTTCGATCGTCGTGCTGCACGAGGGCCCGCACCGCGCGGGCATCGCCGACACCGTGGACGAGCTGGTGGAGCGCACGGCCCGCAGGGGCCTGTCGGCGGTGACGCTCTCCGAGGCGGCCTGAGCCGCTCCCGTGGCCGCCGGGTCGAGGTCGGGCGGCGGGCGGAGCCCGGGCGGGCCGACGACCCCCACATCCGAGAACCGAGGAGCAGGATCTCCCATGACCACCATCGCGATCACCGGCGCGACCGACGGCCTCGGCCGCGCGCTCGCCGTGCGCCTCGCGGCCGACGACGACGTCCGCCTCGTCCTGCACGGGCGCGACCCCGCAAGACTGGACGAGGTCGCCGCCGAGGTGCGGGCCGCCGGCTCGACGGACCCGCTCACCGTGACCGCCGACCTGGCCGACCTCGCCCAGGTCGCACGACTGGCCGACGACGTCACCGAGCAGCTCGACACGCTCGACGTGCTCGTCAACAACGCGGGCATCGGCTCCGGGGAGCCCGACGGCCGCGAGCGCCGCACCAGCCACGACGGCATCGAGCTGCGCTTCGCGGTGAACTACCTCGCGACCTTCGTGCTCACCGAGAACCTGCTGCCGCTCCTGCGGAGCTCGAGCACGGCGGAGCGCGCGGCCCGGGTCGTCCACGTCTCGTCGCTCGGCCAGCACCCGCTCGACCTCGACGACCTCATGCTCGAGCACGGCTACTCCGGCGGCCGCGCCTACGCGCAGAGCAAACTCGCGCAGATCATGCACTGCTTCGACCTCGCGCAGCGGTTCGCGGCCGACGAGCTGACCGCCACCTGCCTGCACCCCGGCACCTACATGCCGACCAAGATCGTGTTGAACGAGATCGGTCGCAGCGTCGACACCCTCTCCTCCGGCGTCGAGGCCACCCGCCGGCTCGCGGTCGATCCGGCGCTCGAGGGCACCACCGGACGGTTCTTCGACCGCCTCCGGCTTGCCGACCCACACCCCCAGGCCGGGGACGTGCAGGTCCGGTCCGCCCTGCGCGCCTGCAGCCTCGACCTCGCGAGCGGATACCTCCGGGCGCCCGGCGGGGAGCCCGATTCGTGATCTCACTGGGATGGCCGAATCAACGCGGCTATTCGAGTGTGAAATCAAATGGTCGCACCGAATCGTGGGACGGTGAGTGACCCACAGCGCCGACAGGGCGCCGACTCGCCGCCGAGGAGTACCCATGTACGCAGTCGTTGTCACTGCCCGCTTCGACCCGGATCGCGCCGAGGAGACCGCGAACGATCTCGCCACCATCGTCGTACCCCAGGCGAAGGCGGCACCGGGGTTCGTGCGGGGCACGTGGTGCGGGAGCCAGGGCTCAGGACACGCCATGATCGTGTTCGACACCCGGGAGCACGCCGAGCAGATGGCCGCGGCGCACACCCCTCCGCCCGAGGCATCGGTCCGGATCGAGAGCATCGGGACCTACGAGGTGCACGCGGAGGCCTGAGTCGAGGGTGGCGAACGGCGCCCTCAGCAGATGCGGGAAGGGGATCCCCGACGAGCAGATTGACGATTCGTGGAGAAACGTGAACTCACGCTCGCCATCACGTGACCAGTACGTCGCGTGTGGCCCTCGCTGCCTGAGGAGTTCCCCGCACAGCCTTGTGAGCATCGCCCTCAGCCGCTCGGCCTGGATCGAAGGACCACTGCTCCTCCACCCGCCGACCTCCTCTCACGCGGCCGCACGGCACGTTGTTGGCCTCTTCGTCTGGCTGAGGCAGGTCGTACACCCCGCCCGGCCCGGTCAGACGTTGAAGCGGAACTCGACCACGTCGCCGTCGTGCATGACGTAGTCCTTGCCCTCCATCCGGACCTTCCCGGCGCTCCGGGCGGCGGCCATCGACCCGGCCGCCACGAGATCGTCGTAGGAGACGATCTCGGCCTTGATGAAGCCCCGCTGGAAGTCGGTGTGGATGACCCCGGCCGCCTCGGGCGCGGTGGCCCCGATCGGGATCGTCCAGGCCCGCGACTCCTTCGGGCCCGCCGTCAGGTAGGTCTGCAGACCGAGGGTGCGGAACCCGGCGCGGGCGAGCGCGTCGAGGCCCGGCTCCGGCTGGCCGATCGACTCGAGCAGCTCCTGCGCCGATTCGTCGTCGATCTCGAGCAGCTCCTGCTCGACCTTCGCGTCGAGGAACACCGCCTCCGCGGGCGCCACCAGCTCGCTCAGCTCCTTGCGCCGGGCGTCGTCGGTGAGCACGCCCTCGTCGGCGTTGAAGACGTAGAGGAACGGCTTGACCGTCAGCAGGTTCAGCTCGCGCAACGCCGGTGAGTTCAGCCCGGCCGAGAACAGCGTCCGGCCCTCGTTGAGGACGGTCGCCGCGTGCTGCACCTCC
>NZ_JBVPVA010000296.1:0-8711 GCF_055612215.1 Actinomycetospora sp.
GATCAACCGGCCGTTCGTACGAAGCGAGGGCGGGGCGGGGCGGGCTACGAGCCCCAGACGTCCTCGGCGACGGAGACGATCAGCTCGAGCTTCGCGACCTCCTGCTCGTAGGAGAGCGTGTTGCCCTCGACCGTGGAGGAGAAGCCGCACTGCGGGGAGAGGCAGAGCTGCTCGAGCGGGACGACCTCGCTGGCCTCGTCGATGCGCCGCTTGAGGGTGTCCGGGTCCTCGAGCTCGCCGGACTTCGTGGTGACCAGGCCGAGCACCACCTGCTGGTCACCGCGCGGCAGGTAGCGCAGCGGAGAGAAGTCGCCGGAGCGGGCGTCGTCGTACTCGCAGAAGAACCCGTCCACCGCCAGGCCACCGAAGACCTTCTCGGCGACGTGGTCGTAGCCGCCCTCGGCCGCCCACGAGGAGCGGTAGTTGCCGCGGCACATGTGCGTCGTGACGCGCAGGTCGTCCGGGCGCCCGGACAGCGCCTCGTTGATGGTGTCGACGTAGCGCTCGTGCATGTGGTCGGCGTCCTCGCCGCGGGCGGCCATCGACTCGCGCTGGGCCGGGTCGTTGAGGTAGGCCAGCGAGGTGTCGTCGAGCTGGAGGTAGCGGACCCCGAGGTCGTAGAGCCGTGAGATCTCCTCGCGGTAGGCCGCGGCGAGGTCGGCCCAGAACTGGTCCGGGTCGGAGTAGGGCGAGCCCTCGTGCACCGGGGCGCCACCCAGCCGGTAGTGCAGCATCGACGGCGACGGGATCGTCAGCTTGGGCACCGCCGACGTCGTGATCGAGGCCAGGGTGGTGAACGCGTCGCCGAAGATCGTCGTGGAGAGGCCGATCCGCTGGTCGATCACCAGCGACATCGACGCGAACGTCAGGTTGCCGCTGGCGTTGCGGAAGGCCACCTCGACCGAGGAGTCCTTCGACGAGGACACCCCGTCGAGCTGGTAGAGGAAGTCCATGTGCCACGACGAGCGGCGGAACTCGCCGTCGGTGGCGGCCTGGAGCCCCACCGACTCCTGCATGGCCACGGCGTCGCGGATGGCGTCGTCCTCGGCGTCGCGCAGCTCGTCGTCGCCGATCCGGCCCTCCGCGTGGGCGGCACGGGCGGTGAGCAGGGCCGGGGGTCGCAGGAGGCTGCCGACGTGGTCGGCGCGGAACGGGGCGGACTTCCGGGCGGACATGGTCACACCTCACCGCACCCGCCCGGTTCCGGTCACCCGCCGTCCCACCCAGTGGAAGCCGGATCCGGGCGCCCGAGGTCGTCGGCGAGCGCCGCCCCCGCCCGGGCGGCCGCCGCGCGCACGGCGTGCTCCAGCCGTTCGCGCCGGTCGTGGAGGCTGCCGGGCCCCCCGGCCGGCACGACGGGCACCGCGACCGCGACCGCGCCGACCAGCGCGTCCTCCGCGGACCGGCCGGCGCACGGGGGCAGGCGCACCGGCGCGGCGGTGCAGGCGAGGCGCTCCCGCAGCTCGCCGCGGTCGGTGGCGAGGTCGCGGCGGCGCACGCCGTCGAGCTCCCGGTCGAGCTCGTCCCGGGACCCGATCGTCCGGTAGGCGTGGCGGGGCAGCCCGTCGCGGGCGAGCACCTCGGTGCGCCGCGCCTCGGACAGTGCCGCCAGCAGCAGCTTCCCGACGGCGGTGGCGTGCAGCGCACCGCGCCACGCCGAGATGGTGGGGACGGGGTGCGCGGGGCAGTCGTCGACGGCGACGACCACGACGTCGGCGTCGCGGTAGGCCGCGTAGAGCACCCCGGCGCCCGCCCGCGCGTGTGCCTGGCGCAGCGTGGCCCCGAGGCCCGGGGGGATCGGCAGCTGGGCGCGCAGCCGGTCGTTCAGCGCGGGGAGCTTCGGACCGAGCCCGAACCCCCGCGCGGGCTCCAACCGGACGAGGTAGCCGTCGGTGACCAGGCTGGTGAGCAGGTGGTACGTCGTCGAGAGGTTGTACTCCAGGCGCCGGGCCACGGCCTTGGCGGTGATGCCGTCACCCGCCTCGGCCACGACCTCGAGCACCCGCAGCGCCCGGTGCACCGAGCCGAGGCCGCTCATGCGCCCATCATGCGTGACCAGGGTCTCCGTCGGCGCAGTTCGGAATGGTTACAGTCCTCCCGTGATCTCGAACGTGTTCACCGTCGACCCGTGGACCGTGCACGAACCGGACCTCGACGTCGAACTGCTGGGCCAGACCGAGTCGCTGTTCGCGCTGGCGAACGGTCACGTCGGCATGCGCGGCAACCTCGACGAGGGGGAACCGCACCGGATGCCGGGGACGTACCTGAACTCGTTCTTCGAGTCGCGTCCGCTGCCCTACGCCGAGGGCGGCTTCGGCTTCCCCGACGAGGGCCAGACGCTGGTCAACGTCCCGAA
The DNA here is from genome assembly GCF_055612215.1 of Actinomycetospora sp. Taxonomy (NCBI): domain Bacteria; kingdom Bacillati; phylum Actinomycetota; class Actinomycetes; order Pseudonocardiales; family Pseudonocardiaceae; genus Actinomycetospora; species Actinomycetospora sp. Next base: position 2,357 of record NZ_JBVPVA010000296.1, read on the forward strand.
CGGCAAGCTCATCCGCCTGCTGGTCGACGACGAGCCCCTCGACGTCCGCTACGGGACGGTGCACGCCCACGAGCGGACCCTGGACCTGCGCTCGGGGATCCTCACCCGCAACGTCTCGTGGACCTCGCCGAACGGGCAGCGCGTCGACGTCACGTCGCAGCGGCTGGTGTCGTTCTCTCAGCGCGCCGTCGCAGCGATCTCCTACGAGGTGTCGATCCCGGAGGACGCCGGGTCGGACGCCCTGCTCGTGGTGCAGTCGGAGCTGTTCGCCAACGAGCAGATGCCCCAGGTCGAGGGGGACCCGCGGGTGGCGGCCGCGCTGAAGGACCCACTGGTGCCCGAGCACCACTCCCACTCGCACTACGGCGCCCGGATGACCCACCAGACGCGGCGCTCCGAGCTGCGCGTCGGGGCCGCCATGGAGCACCAGGTCTTCGGCCCGGACGACATGCAGGTCGAGAGCTCCTGCTCGAACAACGTCGGGCGGACCACCGTCATCACGCGCCTGCGCCCCGGCCACTCGCTGCGCATCGTCAAGTACCTGGCCTACGGCTGGTCGAGCTCGCGCTCGCAGCCGGCGATCGTCGACCAGGTCGAGGCCGCCCTCGACGCGTCGCGCTACACCGGGTGGGACGGCCTCGTGGCAGCGCAGCGCGAGTACCTCGACGCGTTCTGGGCGCGGGCCGACGTCGAGATCGACGGGGACCCGCGGCTGCAGCAGGCCATCCGCTTCAGCCTCTTCCACGTGCTGCAGGCCGGGGCCCGCGCCGAGAAGCGCGCCATCGGGGCGAAGGGCCTCACCGGGCAGGGCTACGACGGCCACAGCCTGTGGGACACCGAGACGTTCGTGCTCCCCGTCTTCATGTTCACCCAGCCGCGTGCGGCGGGCGACGCGCTGCGCTGGCGGCACTCGACCCTCGAGATCGCCGAGGCCCACGCCGCGCACCTGGGCCTGAAGGGCGCGGCGTTCGCGTGGCGGACGATCCGCGGCGAGGAGTGCTCCGGGTACTGGCCCGCCGGCACCGCCGCCTTCCACGTCAACGCCGACATCGCCGACGCCGTGCTGCGCTACGTCGCGGCCACTGCCGACACCGAGTTCGAGCGCGAGGTCGGCGTCGACCTGCTCGTGGCGACGGCCCGGCTGTGGCGCTCGCTCGGCCACCACGACAGCGAGTCGAACTTCCGCATCGACGGCGTCACCGGTCCGGACGAGTACTCCGCGGTGGCGGACAACAACGTCTACACGAACCTCATGGCGCAGCGGAACCTGCGCGGGGCCGCCGACGTGTCCGTGCGCCACCCCCGGGAGGCGGAGCGGCTCGGCGTGAGCTCGGAGGAGATCGCGAGCTGGCGCTCGGCCGCGAACGCGATGGTCATCCCCTACGACGAGAAGCTGGGCATCCACGCACAGGCGGAGGGCTTCACCTCCCACGCGATCTGGGACTTCGAGCACACGCCCGAGGACCACTACCCGCTGCTGCTGAACTACCCGTACTTCGACCTCTACCGCAAGCAGGTCGTCAAGCAGCCCGACCTCGTGCTCGCCATGGTCCAGTGCCCCGACGCCTTCACCGCGGAGCAGAAGGCGGCGAACTTCGCCTACTACGAGCGGATCACCGTCCGGGACTCCTCGCTCTCCCCGGGCACGCTCGCCGTCGTGGCCGCGGAGACCGGGCACCTCGACCTCGCCTACGACTACCTGTGCGAGTCCTCGCAGATGGACCTCGCCGACCTCGAGAACAACGTCCGCGACGGCATCCACCTCGCCGCGCTCGCCAGCTCGTGGACCGCGGTCGTCCAGGGGCTCGGAGGGATGCGCACGCACAACGGCCGGCTGACGTTCGCGCCGCGGCTGCCCTCGTCGGTGACCGGGCTGCGGTTCCGTCTGCTCTGGCGCGGGCGCTCGGTCCACGTCGACGTCGGGCACGGGGAGGCGACGTACGCCCTCGAGGAGGTCCCCGAGCAGCACACCGGACCGGCCGGGATGGCCGCGACGTCGAGCGAGGACCTCGACCTGCGCCACCACGACGACGAGTTCACGCTCGCCCTGGGGGAGCCCCAGACCTTCGAGATCCCCTCGGTGCCGACCCGGGGGCCGATCGAGCAGCCGCCCGGGCGGGCGCCGCTGTTCCGCCGCATGCACCAGTAGGGCAGGCGGAACGGCCGGTCAGTTCGGGGCGGCCGCGTCGTCCGTCGGCCGGAACCGGTTCGGTGCGTTCGGGTCGGTGCCGTTGCCGCGGCCGCCGCCGACGTTGCCGATGACGGCGCCGCCGCCCGCGCCCGGCTGGTTCGCGTCGGTCGTGGTGGACTCGGTCGTCGTCGGCTGCGTCGAGGGCGGCGGGGCCTGGGTCGTCGTGACCACAGGCGGCGGGGCCTGCGTGGTCGTCGGCGCCTCGGTGGTGGTGCGCCGGGTCGAGCGCCGGGTCTCCTCCGTGGTCGTCGTCGTCGTCACCGGCGCGGGCGGCGGGGCGACGGTCGGGACCGGAGCGGGCAGCTGGGTGGTGCCGCTCGAGAGCAGCGCGTAGGCGCCGACGCCCGCCGCCACGAGCAGGACCGCGACGATCGCGACGACGATCGGCCAGCGACGTCGCCCGCCCTCTTCCTCGGCCACGGGAGCGCCGGCCATCGTGCCCGGGCCGACCAGCGCGGTCCGCCCGTCCTGGCCGTACGGCGGGTAGCCGCCGGGAGGCGTGCCGACGCGCTGCGTGGCGCCGTAGGGGTCGTAGGCCCGCGGTGGGGTCCCCGGGCCCATCGCGTACGTCGCACCGGTGCCCGTCCCCATGCCGGGGCCGGTCCCGGGCGGGGGCATCGCGGTGGTCCGCATGCCGTTCGTGCCGGTCACCGGGGCGGGCGCGAGCACCGTCTCGGCGTCCATGCCGACCTCGCGCGCGATCATCCGCAGCTCGTTGACCACCTGGTCGGTGCTCGGGCGCTCGGCCGGCTCGTCGCGGGTCATGGCGACGAGCAGGCTCCCGAGCTGGCCGGGCAGGTCCGGCGGGATGTCCGGCGGGCGGTGCAGCCGGGCGACCGCCGCCTCGAGGGCGTTGCCGGGGTACTCGCGGCGGGCGGTGATGCACTCCAGGAGCACGAGCCCGAGGGCGTAGACGTCGGACGCGGGCCCGACCGGCTGTCCGCGGACCTGCTCGGGCGAGAGGTACGACGCGGTGCCGATCACCATGCCCGTCGCCGTGATGTTGGTGGCGTCGGCGAGGACGGCGATGCCGAAGTCCGACAGGTGGGGCCGGCCGTCGGTGTCGAGCAGGACGTTGCCCGGCTTGATGTCGCGGTGCACGACGCCGTGGCGGTGCACGTAGGTGAGCGCGTCCGCGAGGGCCGCCCCGAGGGCCACGACGTCGCCGAGGCGCAGCGGGCCGCTGCGGATGCGGTCCGCGAGGGACTCGCCCTCGATGAGCTGCATGACGAAGTAGGCGCGGCTACCCTCCTGGCCGACGTCGTAGATCGTCACCAGGCCGGGGTGGTTCATCCCCGCGAGCGTCTGGACCTCGCGCTGCCGGCGGGACTCGTCGGCCTCCCCGACGCCGGCCGGGAAGAGCTTCACGGCGACGTCGCGGCCGAGCAGCTCGTCGCGTGCGCGGTAGACCTCCGCGGCCCCGCCGCGACCGATGAGGTCGCCGAGCGTGTACCGACCCGCGCCCACGGTGGACGGGGGGACCGCCTCCGTCGAACTCACCGCCCGCGTGCCTCCTCGTCCACTCCGGTCCACGGTCCGCCCATGGAGGACCCGACGTCACCGGCCGGGGCCGGGCGTCTGAGGGTCCCATGGTGCCGTGTCCCTCCGCCCCCGCCGTCGGGGCCCCCGTTCACCCGCACGGACGCCACGCCGTGTGAGCGCCGCGTGACCGGTCCGTGACCTCCACCCGTGACGATCCCGCTGTCGGTGCCCGGCGCGCTAGATTCCGGGTAACCCGACGATCCAGCATCCGCGCGAGAGCACGAGGGACAGCCATGGACCGCGACGAGATCCTCCGTCAGGGCAAGCAGACGGCCGCCGACCTGCGTGACACCGTCAGCCAGAAGGTGTCGGAGAACGAGGACACCATCAAGGGCACCCTCGGCAAGGCCGCCCGCTGGGTCGACGAGAAGACCGGCGGGAAGTACGCCGAGCACATCGGCAAGGTCGAGTCGAAGGTCGGCGAGGGCATCGGCTGGGTCGCCGCCCAGGGTCCGGCCACCCGGTCCACCGGCGAGCCGGGCGCGCCCGGCGCCGCAGCGGGGGACCCCGCTCCCGGCACGCCGCCCGGCACCACCCCGCCCGGGCCGATCACCCCCGAGGAGGGCGGGCGCGCCGCGGCACCGCACGCGCAGGGCGCTCCCGGCACCACGCCGCCCGGCGCGCAGACACCGCACACCCCGACGGCCCCGGACGACGACGCGCCGCGTCCCCCGCAGGTCTGAATGGCGGAGCTGGCGAAGGCCACCTCGACCGAGCCGACCGGTGAGCCCGGTCGGCGCTCGGTCCTGCTCGACGAGCAGTGGTGCATCGGCCCGAAGATGCACGGCGGGTACCTGCTCGCCGTGCTGGCGCAGGCCGCCCTGGACGAGATCGCCGACGGCGATCCGGGCGCGGCCGGCGGGCCCGCCCACGACGTCCCCGAGGCCGTCACCGGCACGTTCCTGCGCGCCCCCGACCCCGGGCCCGGCGTCCTGCACGTCGACGTGCTGCGCCGGGGCCGGGGCGCGACGCAGGTCCGGGTCCGCCTCGACCAGGACGACCGGCCCTGCGTCGAGGCCGCGCTCGTGCTCGGCGCCGCGGCCGCGCCCGACCCGCGCGAGGGCGACGTCTCGCCCGCCCCGATCGCGCTGCCCCCGTTCGACGAGTGCGAGCGCCGCCCCGTCGAGACCCCCGACGGCCGCGGGGGCCTGCCGCTCATGGAGGTCGTCGACACCCGCCTGGAGCCGGTGTCGCTGGGCTTCCTCGCCGGGCGGCCGACCGGCGAGGGACGGCTCTCGGGCTGGGCGGAGCTCGACACCCGGGAGGCGTGGTCGCCCGTCGGGCTCCTGGTGGCGCTCGACGTCCTGCCGCCCGCGTCGTTCGACCTCGGACTGTCGGGCTGGTCGCCGACGATGTCGCTGACCGCCCACGTCCACGCCGTGCCCGTGCCGGGCCCGCTGCGCGTCACCCAGTGGGTCGACCACCTCGCGGGCGAGCGGATGCACGAGTCGTGCCGGGCGTGGGACGCCTCGGGCCGGATGGTCGGGCAGGCCACCCAGCTCGCGGCGGTCCGCCGCTGACCTACTCCGTGGTTCCGTCGGTGAGGATCCGGCGGAACCCGGTGTACGGGTGCAGCACCTCGGGGATCGCGACCGACCCGTCGGGCTCCTGGTACTGCTCGAGCAGCGCCGCCATCGCCCGCCCGATCGGCAGCCCGGACCCGTTGAGGGTGGCCACGGCCTGCCGTTCGCCGTGGGCGTCCTTGGCCCGGATCCCCGCGCGGCGCGACTGGAAGGTGCCGCAGTCCGAGCACGAGGAGATCTCGCGGAAGGTGCCCTGGCTGGGCAGCCAGACCTCGACGTCGTAGGTCATCCGGGCGGCGAACCCCATGTCGCCGGCGGCGAGGCGGACCACGCGGTAGGCCAGGCCGAGGGCCTGCAGGCACGCCTCGGCGTGCGCGACCATCAGCTCGAGCTCGGTCGCGGACTCCTCGGCGGCGCAGAACCGCACCATCTCCACCTTGGAGAACTGGTGCAGGCGCAGGATGCCGCGGGTGTCGCGCCCGTAGCTGCCCGCCTCGGAGCGGAAGCACGGCGTCCAGGCGGTGAAGCGCCGCGGAAGCTGCCGCTCGTCCAGGATCTCGTCGGCGACGAGATTGGTCAGCGGCACCTCGGCGGTCGGGATCAGCCAATAGCCGCCCGTCGTCCGGAACAGATCGTCGGCGAACTTCGGAAGCTGCCCGGTGCCGAAGAGCGCCTCGTCGCGCACCAGCACCGGCGGCTGCACCTCCAGATAGCCGAACTCGCGCGTGTGCAGGTCGAGCATGAACTGCGCGAGGGCGCGCTCCAGCCGGGCAAGCTGGCCCTTCAGCACGACGAAGCGGGCGCCGGAGAGCTTGCCCGCGCGGGCGAAGTCCATCAGGCCCAGTGCCTCGCCGATCTCGTCGTGCGCCCTGGGCTTGAAGCCGAACGCCGACGGCGTGCCGTGGCTGCGGACGAGCCGGTTCGCGCTCTCGTCGGCGCCGTCGGGCACGTCGTCGGCCGGAATGTTCGGGATCGCGGCGAGCGCGCCGTCGATCTCCTCGCGCAGCCGCGCCGCCTCGGCCTCGGCTGCCGCCTGCGCGTCCTTGTCGGCCGCGACCTGCCGCAGGATCGGCGCCGCGTCCTCGCCGCGCGCCTTGGC